>NZ_CALUWO010000009.1 GCF_944324505.1 uncultured Desulfovibrio sp. | reverse complement strand
AAGGTGTTTGACGGCAAGCGCCTTTTTCAGTTCTTCAATGAGGGAAGAGGCTTTTTTCAGCACGGACGGATAATTGAAAAGAGAGGCTTTCGGCAGAGAGGAATCTTCACGAAGAACTTTTTCCGCCTCCTCGGACTGCCGCTCATACTCTTCAATGCTCTTTCTCAACTCTTCTTCACGCTGTTCCAATGCGTTGATAAGCTGCCGGGAATTCCGTGCGGTCTCTTCGGATTCCTGAATCAGTTTCTCCAATGCTTCCTGTTGCTGCTTGAACTCGCGGGTAGCCAGATGCTTTTTCACGGAACCAGGCATCTGTTCCACGCCGCGCTCAATGGCGAAGCCCCGGCTTTGCAGATAGGCGGGAAGCTCGGATTGCAGTTTCCGCAGACTCTGGCGGGTATAAATTTTGTTGGCGTTGAGCCTCCCTTCCGGCGTCACCGGTACATGAAGGAAGTGCATGTGCGGCGTCTTTTCATCCATGTGGACCATAGCGGAAATGACATTCTCCGCGCCCACAAACTCCGTGAGAAAGGCCTTGCTCTCCTCAAAGAAACGCCTTGTTTCCTCCGGCGTGAGGCCATCAAAAAACGTCTTGTCCGAGGTGACGATAAGCCCGCACATGCGCACGGCGTCCTTTCTCACGGCCTTGACCAGCAGAAGCTCGTCAATGCGGTTCTGAATGGTTTCGACATAGTTTGATGAGGCGGCTTCGTGCAGCTCGTAGTTCGCCGCCCTTCTGTCGTAGTCAATATCGGGGTTGCTGTGGCTCTCCCGTTCCCGCCGGTTGTGGCTCTGGATGCCGCGTATGGCCTCTTTCTTGAATTTGTCCATATGGAGTACGAGATAGGACATGGCAATACTTCCTTGTATCAATGGATGTCCCGTTCTTTCTGTGGCAGGAATGCGGGACACTTTTTCAGTTTACGCGGTACAAAAGTTGAAAACATGTTCGGATTTGGCTGGACTTCATAGGATAACGGATACGATGAATATTGCAGGTGTCCCGCTGTACCGGCGCTTAGGCAGCGGTACAGCGGGACACCTGAAAAATGGTCAAGCGAGACCTTCCAGTTTTCTTTTCAGTCTGTGGACAGATGATTTCGATTTTCCCATTTCCTCGGCGCAGTCACGAATGCTGTAACCCTCGCCAAGCAGCCTTTTCAATTCCTCCAGTTCAACATCTTCAATGTCCCGAACCCGCCAATGCAGGGCATTGCCTTCGGTAATCAGGTTGGCCTCAAAGGGTTTGGCATCATCGCCCAATATGCCCCGCGCCTTGGTCAGGTGAACTTCAAAACGTGCGCCTTCGGCCATGCTGTATTCCCTGGGCCTGCGCAGACTGATCACCGTATCCATGATGTCTTCTCTGGCACTGGTGCCGCGCTGGTCGCCGGATTTTCCGGCATGATGGATAAGCAGGACGGTCATCCCTCTGCGGCGTAATTCCAGCAGCCACGCCTGCATGGTCTGCCATGACTGAGACTCGTTTTCCTTGCCGGTGCGGCATAAGGTTGCAATGTTGTCCAGCACAACCATGTTCACGTCTTTCAGAAACGGCTCAATCATGGTCTGTCCGCTGGTTGTGGACAAATCCGGCATGGGGCAGGGTTGTAGATCCGGTGTGATGAGCGCCATATTTTTCAATGTATGCGGGGGGACGGACATGCCGTTGACAAGAGCGGAAAGACGGTTCTGCATAGACGTGGCGGGCATTTCCCCATCCACATACAGCGTTCGCTTGGGCATCGGCGCACGCCAGTTGAACACGGCTCCGCCGGAAGCCACCGCAACGGCGATGCTCAACGCGGCGAATGTCTTGCCTATACCGCGCGGAGCGTACAGGATGCCTATGCCCTGTACCGGAAGAATGGGCGATAAAAGATACCCCCGTTCAGGTATGGACATGGAAAGAAATTCGCCCATGTCCAGAGCGATAAGACCTTGCTGTTTGATCAGCGCCGTTTCCAGTTGCGAACGGACGGCCTCAATGCCTTCTATCTGGTGAAGGTCATTAAAATCCGTACCGTTGGCGTCGGTGAAGTGGGGAAACAGAAGTTGAGCGTTTGCAAGTCCGGCTGCCTCTTCCCCCTTCCTGAGTCCTGCTTCGTCATTGTCGCCGCAAATGATGATTGTCTTGTCCAGCAATCGTTCTTTCACCGTCTTGGCCACTCTCGCGAGATTGTTTGCGGAAAAGGCCACATAAACCGTCCAGCCTGTGGCAAGATGGATACTTGTGCCCGTAGCAAACCCCTCACAAACGGCAACAGGCTTTTCCGGCTGCCCCTGAATGATGAATTGTCCTCCAGATACCTTGCCGCCCACAAGAAAACGTTTTGTTCCATCGGGATAGATGCGTTGCAGACTTTGCAGATTGTGTGCGGCATCCATAACAGGAACAAGCAGGGAACCGTCTCGTGCCTGCCGTATGCCTTCCAAAGCTGTAATGCCCTTGCTGCACAGATAAGGATGGTTGGCATCGCACCTACGCGCAGAGTTCCATTCCTGTCTGGCCAGTTGAGCCGCTTCAGCATGGCGTTCGGTATATTCCGCTTCGCGTTGCCGCTGTATGGAGTGTTGACGCTCCCGCCATGCGGATATTTCCGCACTTGAAAGTGTCTGTTTTGCTTCGGCGCAAAACGTGCCCTGTTCTCCGTTTTCCCAGTTGCACCACCAAAGCGTCGCAGGGGTATCGACATGCGCGATATATGCACCGTTTTGTTTGTGCGGTTTGGTCTGGGTAGGACAACGATGCAAGTTCCCGTCCGCCATGATTTCGGCCGGAATCAATCCCTTGTCGGTCAGGATGTCCCGAAAGGTTTGCAGGGGATTATTCATGATTCTCTCCCTGACGGCCAAGGCTTTCGATAAATACGGCAATGTCCTCCGCCCGCCAGACTGTTGTTCTGGGACCGAGCTTCACGGGTTTGGGATAACGTCCGGTGCGACACCCTTCCCACCATGCGCTCTTGCTTATGGGAATCATGTTGAGAACCTGAGGAAGACGCAAAAGGCCGTGAGCGGGGATGGACGGTTGATGCTGTTTCATAAAAAAATCTCCTGAATCTGGTTGGATTTCAGGAGACTCTGGCACACGTCCGAAGATTCCCGTGAGGGAATCGGACGGGAAAATGACGGGAAAATCTAAAAAATACGGGAAAATGGCAAGCTGATCATTCCTTGACTATGGAGTATGCATCTGCTTCCTTGAGGAGCATATCCATCAAATTGCGATAGGATTTGTCGTCCCTGTACTCTTTGCCCGCAAGCAAGCGCCCCACATGCGTCTTTCTGCCCTGCGGGGTTCTGTGACTGGTCTCGGATTTTTGAGGACCACACCAGTACAGGAGAACATAAGCGATGACCGCAAGAGGATACTTTTCTTTCATGGCGTCACGGACGGCGGCATCCGGCCTTCCTTCCCAAAAGGCCCTGGGAATATGAAAAACGAGTTTGCCATCATGCGGTGCCCTTTCACACAGGGGAACTGCCACCGCTTTGTCGGCAACGGAGGATTCCGGCGGAGCTGTCCGTAAAACGGCTTCCACAAGAGCGCGAGTGATGCCCTTCGCTTCCCGGCGTAAAGGGTAATAACGGAGATATCTGATAGCAACGTCCCTATCCACCATTATGCTATCGACAAAGATATGCGCAATGAAGTGATAACTTGAGGCGGGAATGGAGAATATCGGCTTCTCAAAGAGAGGCGAGTCCGGTGAATACTGCTCGAAGATATCTTCTGTTTTCAGCCTCTCCAGACTGTTGAACAGAAATTCTCGTTCCTTGGGAAAGACAGACGCCGTATCTTCAAAGGATTCCTCAAGAATAACATCCAGTCCATATCGCAGGGAGTTAAGAGGAACAACTGTCGATATCGTTCTGAAAAATTCCATCACATCAAAGCCAAGCAAATATGTCTGAATGCCCGCATCCGGGTCTGGCACTGAAGGAAATTCCGGCATCTGCGTTCCATATGCGACATGACTGCCCGCAACAAATGCCTGCCAGCAATTTTCATAGGTCGTGTGCCATAGCCCCAGAGGCTGAGCGGCGTCAGGCCAGAGTGCCTGAACAAGCATTTCGCCTTCTCTGGCGGTCAGGCCATACGCCTGCCGCACTCTGCCTATGGTCAAGTTCTGTCGGTCTGTCATGGAGGAAAGGATACCCTGTCGCCCAAAAATGGACAATAAAAAACAGCGGCAGGGATAGTCATGTACCTTCCGTGCCGCTGTTTTCCTGTAAAACCTGTTTCAGCTATACCACGCCCGGATCATGTCCATGTCGTCATAGCCGTATTGTCTCATACGCTCCTTGTCTTCTTCACTCCAGCCGGTGTCATTGCTCGTCACCTGCGTCTCGTCTTCTATTTTCCCGATGGAGATACAAACATCACGGTCTGTCATGGTGTCCTTTTGCATACTCCCTCCTTATTTCTTTTCTGCTGTGTGTTGCGTAATCCGTCCAGATAGTCCGCCCAATCCTGCATCATCTTTCGGCGCTCAGGCAGATATTCCGCATAATTGTATGCCGCACGCACTTCGTCCTGCTCCCCGTGGGCAAGCTGCCTCTCAATCCAGTCCCGGTTGTAGCCGAGTTCGTTGAGCAGTGTGGATGCGATGGAGCGAAAACCATGCACGCTCATTTCGTGCTTCTGGTAGCCCATGCGCCGAAGCGCATTAAGCATGGTCGCATCGGAAATGGGCCGTACCTCCGTGCGGATGGAGGGAAAAAGGAATTTTCCCTCCCCGGAGTATTTTTGAAGTTCCCGAAGAATGAACATTGCCTGCCGGGACAGGGGCACAAGATGCTGACGGCGCATTTTCATGCGTTCCGCAGGGATGCGCCATTCCCCGGACTCAAGGTCGAATTCCTTCCATTGGGCAGCCCGCAGTTCCGTGGGACGGGTGAAAACCAACGGAGCCAGCTTCAAGGCACAGACCAGAGGAAAATAGCCTTCGTAGGCGTCGATATCCCGCAAAAGCTGGCCGACTTTTTCCGGTTCCAGCACCGCCGCGCGATGGACCGTTTTTCTCGGCCTCAAGGCTCCCCGGAGATCGGCTGCGATATTGTGCTTTGCCCGGCCCGTGATGACCGCATAGCGGAATACCTGATTGATGATCTGCAGCACTCTCCGGGAAGTCTCATAGTTTCCCCGCTGCTCCAGAGGCTTGACCACCTCCATGATATCCCGTGTTTCCAGTTTGGCGATGTGCGTTTTGCCAATACGTGGAAAGATGTAGGTTTTCAGCCGGTACATGACGGTTCCCTGATGCTTTTCAGAAAACTCCGCCATGCGGGTTTCATGCCATTCTCTGGCGATATTCTGGAAGCTCTCGCGTTCGGCTGAGATTCTGGCCTTCTTTTCTTCCCGTTTCTGCTCGGAAGGATCAACGCCTTTGGCCAGCAGACGCCGGGCATCCTCGCGTCGTTCTCTGGCGTCCCTGAGCGAGACGCTGGGGTATTCCCCGAAACTGAGCAGTTTGCTCTTGCCGTCAAAGCGGTAAGCCATCCGCCAGAGCTTGCTGCCGCTGGTGGGCACATAGAGGAACAGGCCGCCGCCGTCGAAATATTTGCGGGGCTTTGAATCGGGTTTCAGACTGCGGATGTGGGTATCGGTAAGAGGCATGGGCACTCCCTGGTTGTCGTTGGACGGAGAGATACCCACATGGACAAAAATATGTTTGATTCCGTCAGGTTATCCGTGTAGGTATCGGAAATGTCGTACCACATTCCTACCTACGGATATACCCACAAATTTCATGGATGCAAGCGGACGAGGCTGGACTTCGGGAAACCGTATTGGAATGAAAAAACAAAGAATGCCAAGGTCTTTTGGACTTTGGCATTCTTCTTTGTACCTAAATTTGGCGTCCCCAAGGGGATTTGAACCCCTGTCGACGGCGTGAAAGGCCGTTGTCCTGGGCCGGCTAGACGATGGGGACGCGCTATGAAGTTGTGGTGGCTGGGCTGCAAGGACTCGAACCTTGATTAACGGAGCCAGAATCCGCCGTCCTGCCAATTGAACGACAGCCCAACGCGCAAAAAGGAAACTACGCAAACAGGGGTCTCTTGTCAACGAAAATTTACAAAAATGAGCAAATAAATGCTTATTGCTGGTAATATACTGAAATGTATTGTCTTTTTTCTGTGGCGCCGGTATGGGCAAAACAAAAAGGCCGCCCCACGGGGCGGCCTGCGAGAAAAGAGGACCGGAAAGGGGCGTGCTAGGCCCCCGCAGCAAGCTGATGCCGGGCCTGCACGGCTTCCTGTTCTAGGGCGGCCTTGCGTTCCGTGCCGATATTCAGGCCCTGTGCCAGGCCATCCAGATAGCTGCGCTCCATGAAGTGATCAATATCAATGATCAGGCAGGAGAGGCGGTAGAGGTCCTCGCCCTGTTCCGGAGAGCGTACCTGACGGGCCAGGGTAAAGGGGTCCAGCGGCTCATGCATGACGGACTGGGTGAGCTGGCCCGCATCCTGTCCCGGGAACATCTGTTGCAGCAGGGTGCCGATGCGCTCCTGCTCCGTAGCATCCACATGGCCGTCGGCGCGTGCGGCATAGATCATGGCCCGCAGCAGCAGCATGGCCGTGGGGTCAACGGCCGCCGCAGGGGCAGGCACTGCTGCCGGCTGCTGCGGGGCGGCCGGCATTTCCTGCGCAGCGACATTGCCGTTCCTGTTTTCCGACCATTTCTTGTAGAAATTCCAGGCCACGGCGCCCGCACCCACCAGGGCGGCATTCTGCAACATATCCTTGGAAAGGACAGAACCGAGCAAGGCGCCCACAGCACCGGCGCCCAGCAGGCCGCCCACGCCACCGGGCGTGGTCTTTTGCAGGGTTGCGGCACCACTTTGCGCCTTGTCCGTCAGGGAACCCAGCACAGAGGAAAGATTGCTATTCTTGAGAATATCAAAAAGGGACATGGAAACCTCGTCTGTTGAAATGGGGGGGATAGTCCGGCAGGGCAGCTGCGGAAACCAGGCGCATGTCCTAAACGCCTCCCGGCAGGGGCCGTATCCGTGGCACATGGGCCGTATGTTCGCAGTATCCGCTGCCTGTAGTATGGAGTACATAGGTTTGTGGCGGGCAGAGTCAAGGGGATGGGCATTTCCCCCCAAAAAAAATCTTTTTACAGCCGCGCCGTCTGGCTCTAGGATGCCCGAAAGGAGTTCATCATGTTCGATAGCGCAACCATTCGCCAGCTGGCTGCCGATCATGACAGCTTTTATCTGTATGACGAGCGGATCCTGAACGAGGCCCTAGGAAGGCTGCTGCGGGATTTCAGCGGCTGCTCGCTGCTGTATTCCCTGAAGGCCAACCCTGATCCCGTGCTGGCGCGGCGCATCTTTGCCCACGGCTTCGGGGCAGATGCCGCCAGCCGGACCGAAGCCCTGCTGGCCCATGAGCAGGGCTGCACGCGTGAAAACATCCACTATTCCGCACCGGGCAAGAGTGATGCGGATATGGAAGCCACGCTGGATGTCGCCACCCTCATTGCCGACAGTCTGGGAGAGGTACGCCGCCTGGAGCATCTGGCTGCCGCCAAGCGCACCATTGCGCCCATCGGCATACGCCTCAATCCTGACTTCTCGCTGGGCGGGGACACGGGGCTGCCCTCCAAATTCGGTGTGGACAGTGCCCAGTTTTTCGAGGCCCTGCCCTGGATACGGGAATGCGAGCACCTGCGCCTGACGGGCATTCATGTTCATCTGCGCAGCCAGGAACTGAATGTTGCGGTGCTGCGCCGTTACCATGAGCGGATATTTGAGCTGGCCGCTGCCGTGCGCGAGAGCCTGGGCGAGCCGCTGCGCTTCATCAATCTGGGGTCCGGTCTGGGGGTGCCCTATGCCATTGAAGATCAGCCCCTGGATACGGCCAGGCTGGGCGAGGCCCTGCGTGAACTGCGCCAGCGCTTTGCGTCCAGCCTGGGAGCCAGCCGCGTCTTTCTGGAGACAGGGCGCTTTGCCATCTGCCGCAGCGGGGTGTACGTTACCCGCGTCATGGACAAGAAGATGTCCCACGGCAGAACCTTCGTGATTCTTGACAAGACGCTCAACGGCTTTCTGCGTCCCTGTCTGGCCCAGCTGGTCACAACCTTTGCAGGGGATCACGAAACATCCCCGTACGAGCCGCTGTTCACCGCGCGCGATGCCTGCGCCATTCACGTCATCCCGTGGGACACCACGCGCAAGAGCGGTCTGGAAATGGTGACCCTGGTGGGCAATCTCTGCACAGCCAGCGATGTCATTGCCCGCGACATTCGCCTGCCGCGTCTGGAACCCGGCGACATGGTGGTGCTGACCCATGCGGGCAGCTATGCCAGTGTGCTCACACCCATGCAGTTTTCGTCCCATGATGCGCCGCGGCAGTTCCTGCGCACATGCCGTGGCGATGTGATCAGCCTGGCCTGAGGTCCGCGCTCCCGCGCATTCGGGAAGCAATAGAAGCAACACCAAGAGCGGGGCGGCGAAGCCTCTGTCAGTATGAAAAAACGCCCCGGAGTCAGAAACTCCGGGGCGTTTGGCGTTGCTGGGCGCCTATTGCGCGTTGTTCAGCCGGTCCACGATATTGTCGCGTACCCACTTGGAATCAAGCCATTCCAGGGGGGTCACTTCCACGCCGCCCACCAGCATGCCGAAGTGCAGGTGGTCGCCAAAGGCCAGACCCGTGCTGCCGGTCTTGCCGATGACATCGCCCTTTTTGACAACGGCCCCCTTGGTGGTGAGAATTTCGCTGCAGTGCGAGTACAGCGACATGACCCCCATGCCGTGGTCAATGACGATGAGATTGCCGTAGATGCCCATATCCCCCACAAAGATGACGCGCCCGTTGTTGGCGGCGGGAATATCGGCATTGCGCACCGAGGCAAGGTCAAATCCCAGATGGTAGGACTCGCCCACGCGCCGGCCCTGATAACTGAAGAAGCGATGATCGCCAAAGCCGGCCCGCGGGGCAGAGCGGGGCAGGCGCTGGAAGGAGCCGCTCCACAGCTGCCCGCTGACGGAATCGCTGCTGAGGGTGCGCAACTGCTCCACATTGGCGGCGCGCACGTCATTGTTGATGGTCAGATAGCAGTCCAGGGGAGAGCCGGCCTGTCCGGCCAGGTGGCCCAGCTTGTTCTGCACGGCCATGAGAAAGTCGTCGCTGATGGTGATATTGTCGCTTCTGAACTTGCGCTCCAGCGCCATGACGGTAAGGCGGTTGCGCGTGGTATTGCCGGCAATGTCGGTGGCCGTGATTTCCACGGCATTTTTGTACTGCGGCGCCGTCATGGTATAGGGATAGGGAAAGAAGCAGATGAAACTTCCGTCCTTCTGCTGATAGCCGGGCACAAAATAGCCGGACACCAGCACGCCGCTGGTGACCACTTCCTCATCCACGGTATACTTGATGACGCTGGCGCCCCCGCGGCGCACATAGGGCGGCAGTGTCTTGACGGAAATGCGCGGCGGCTGCACGTCAAGGCGCATGGGGCGGAGTTCCGTGCGGGTATTGCCCTGACCGAAGCCGGCCAGGGAGGCATCCGTGGCCTTGATTTCAAGCTCAAAGGCGCCGTCGCGCAGATTGGCGTTCTTGAGCGGCACCTCGATGATCCGCTCGGTCAGGTACTGGTCAAAGTGCTTGCTGTACAGCGGATTGACCACATTATTCTTGCGCACACCCACAGACAGGGAACGGATGCCCGAGGGGTCCTGCAAGGTAAAGGTGAGCACCGTGGCAGGAGAAACCCGGTCCGTGTCGGGGCGGATGGTGATGGTGGGGCCGTCCAGGTCCTTGAAGAAGATGTATCCGGCAGCGGCCAGTGCCCCGATGAAGATGAGGGTTATCACCGAGGAGAGGAAATTTTTTTTGCGCATGGGAAACTCCTTGTCTCAAGAGTTCAGCCTTTGCATATTTTCTTGATTTTTTCAAGAAAGCTCCTGCGGCGGGGGCGGCTGCGCACTGGCCCTGCGCAAAATGACAGGGGTTTTTCCCTGTTGTTTTCGGGGGCCTCCGTTGACTTGCGGGGAAAAATCTGTTCTTTCTCCATGTCATGCAGTATTCAGGTCCGTATTCCCGTCCGCCGGCCCCCAGGCCGGTCCATGTGGACCCCCGCCGGCAGCGTGCCCGCATGGTGCGCCAGCTGGCTGCCGGGGGCATTACGGATCAGAATGTCCTGGCTGCCATGGGCAGCGTGCCGCGCCATCTTTTTGTGCAGGAGGCGCTGCGCGCCCGCGCCTATGAGGATACGGCGCTGCCCATCGGCTACGGGCAGACCATCTCCCAGCCCTCCACCGTGGCCCACATGACCCAGCTGCTTCAGGTCTTTCCCGGCTGCCGCGTGTTGGAAATCGGTACCGGTTCCGGCTATCAGACGGCCGTGTTGGCGGCACTGGGCTGTGTGGTCTTTACCATCGAACGCCTGCGCGAACTCTATCTGCATACCCGGCAGCTCTTCCGGAGCCTGGGCCTGCGCCGCGTGCACGGACAGCTGGGCGACGGGACCCTCGGGCTGCCGGATGCCGCCCCCTACGACCGCATCATTGTCACGGCCGGCGGGCCGGAAGTGCCGCGCCCCCTGCTGGCACAGCTTGACGAAGGCGGGATACTGCTTATTCCTGTAGGAACAAAGCCCCGTAACCAGCGCCTGCTGCGTCTGGAAAAACACGGAAAACATATTGAAAAAACGGACCTCGGGCCGGCCATCTTCGTGGACCTCGTGGGAGACCACGGCTGGTAGCCGGCGTGTGTCAATCTTGCAAGGAGCAACAGCTATCATGTCTTCCTGTTCATCGTGTTCCTCTGCCGCCTCCTGTTCGTCCAAGGGCAATCCCGGGGGCGAGGGCTGCACAGAAAATCCCATGGACGCCCAGGACAAGCTCATTGCCGACAATCTGAGCCGCATCAAGAACAAGATATTCGTGATGAGCGGCAAGGGCGGCGTAGGCAAGAGTTCCGTGACCGTCAATGTGGCCGCGGCCCTGGCGCATCGCGGTTTCAAGGTCGGCATCATGGATGTGGACATTCACGGCCCCAGCGTGCCCAACCTGCTGGGCTTGCCGTCTGATGTGAGTGTGGTCAATGACCTGCTCATTCCGTCGCGCTACAATGGCAATCTGTCGGTCATTTCCATGGATTCCCTGCTGCAGGACCGCAATACCGCCATTCTCTGGCGCGGCCCCAAGAAAACGGCCGCCATCCGGCAGTTCCTGTCCGATGTGGCCTGGGGAGACCTTGACTTCCTGTTCATCGACTCCCCTCCGGGAACCGGCGACGAACACATGACCGTGCTCAAGCTGATTCCTGATGCCCAGTGCGTGGCCGTGACCACGCCGCAGGAAATTTCCCTGGCCGACGTGCGCAAGGCCGTGAACTTCCTGCACCATGCCGAAGGCAAGCTGCTGGGTGTGGTGGAAAATATGAGTGGCCTTGTGTGCCCGCACTGCCATACCGAAATCGACATCTTCAAGAAGGGCGGCGGCAAGAAGCTGGCCGAGCATTACCATACCGTCTTCCTGGGCGAGATTCCGCTGGACCCGGTTACCGTGGTGGCCGCCGACAGGGGCGTGCCCGTGGTTTTCCTGGATCAGGAAAGCGCGGCCAAGGAAGCCTTCCTGAAGGTGGCCGATGCCGTGGCTGCCGCTGTGGAGGCGGGAAAGGCCGCCGTGCCGCCGGCAGAATAGGCCGGCCCGTTTGCCATGAGTGAAAAAAAAGCGCCCTTCGGGGCGCTTTTTTACATTGCGGGCCGGCAGCCGTGCACCGGCACCTGCCACGGGGCGGACAGCCGCGCGCGCCCTCCTTCGGTTTTTCCCTTTTCTCCCGGCACGTTTTGTGATAGAGATGCCCGAAACCCGTCTAGCAGACACGCGAGGCAGACACATGAACCTGGCCAATAAGATTACCCTGCTGCGCATGCTCATGGCGCCGCTGGTCATTATTCTTCTGTATTTTGAAGGCCCTGTCCTCTGTGTCCTGGCCATGCTTGCCTTTTCCTTTGCCTCGGCCACGGACTGGGCGGACGGCTATATTGCGCGTCGTCACAATATGGTCACCAGCATGGGCAAGTTTCTTGATCCGCTGGCGGACAAGGTGCTCATCTGTTCCGTGCTCATCATGTTTGTCAAGCTGGACTGGGCGCCGGCCTGGCTGGTCATTATCATGATCTGCCGCGAGCTTGTGGTCACCGGTCTGCGGGCCATTGCCATTGACGAGGGCATTGTTCTGGCTGCCGACAAGTTCGGCAAGGCCAAGACCGTGCTGCAGATCTGCGCCATCATTCCCATGATGCTGCACTACCCCTACTTCGGGTACGAGGTCTGGCATGTGGGCGAATGGCTGCTCTATCTCGCCATGGCCATGTCCGTTTTTTCCTGCATCAATTACTGCATGGGCTTTTATGGGAAGCAGTACAAGCAATCTGCAGATGCGCCTGAAGAACTGCGTGCAGACCATACTCGAGCTTGAGCCGCAGATGCACACGCATGGGCTGGAGCCGTTTTTTGCCAGGGAGTTCTCGGCGCTGCGGGTCCTTCTGGATCAGATTGACCGCATGAATCTTCTGGAGTCCGATGTGGAACGCCTGGAATCTGCCACGGCCACCTTTCTTTCCGAGCTGCGACCGTCCGGCCGCATGATTTCGCCGCGGGTGCTGCAATAAATGGCCGCGCGCGTTGTCATTCTGGTGGGTCTGTGGACCATCAACATGGTGCTCTTCTTCCACATGCTCTGGGGAGAGGGCGGGATCATGGCCTATCGTGACCTGAAGCGTACCTATCAGGCGCTGGAGCAGGAAATCGCCAGCGTGGACAAGGAAAATCTGGCCCTGAGCCGCGAAATCCGCCTGCTGCAAACAGACAAGCAGTATGTGGAAAAGGTGGTTCGCGAGCGCCTGCACTACGTGCGGGAAAACGAATTGCTCTATCTTTTTTCGTCCTCCAGGGACGCTGGCAGCGGGGCGGCCGATGACAACGGAAAAAATTGACTGGTACAGGGAAGTTCTGGAGCTGGAACCCAATTCCAAGGTCTTTCTGCCGCTGGCCCGGCTCCATCTCCAGATCGGGCAGGAGGATGAGGCCATTGCCGTGCTGGAGCACGGTCTGGCGCGGCACCCCGAACATCTGGAAGCCCGCCTGCTGCTGGTGGAACTGCTGTACCGCACGGGCCGCCAGGAGGCCTGCACCCGGCAGGTCAGCGAGCTGGGCCGGCTGTTCAGCACCTATGCCCATTTCTGGCAGGCCTGGGCGGTCTGCCTTTCCGCCACGGACGGCCCGCCGGAAGTTGCCACGGCGCTGCGCCTCATGGCGGCCAATTTCCTGCATGGTCCCCTTTCCCTTCAGGACCTGCTGAACCGGGGCCTGGATACGGTGCTCCATGAGCCTGACGCCGCCACGGCTACGCCTGCCGAGCATGCGGAGCGTCTGTCCGCAGCGGCGGCGTCCCCCGCAGCGGGCACGGTCCGGTGCGATGATGCGTCGCCGCAGGGTCTGTTTGTGCCCTCTCCGGCAGTGTCCTCGCTGCTGGATGATGTGGCCGATGTTGCCGACATGGCCGTCAGCACGCCGGCGGAAACGCCTGCGCCTGTGCCGCACGATACGGACACGCCGAAGGCCGCTGCCCCGGGCGACAGCCGGGGGCCGGCGCCGCACAGCCTGCTGGCCGCGGTCATGGATGCGGTGGACGACAGCCTGGATGACGATGTGCTGCCCGCGCATATGCCGCTGCCCCGTGAGCTGGGCCTGTCCGCCGCGGAGGCCACGGAGGATGCGCCGCTGCCCGATGCTGCTGCGCCCCTGGCAGACCATGGCCGCGCGGGGCAGGCCCGGGACGAGGGCGAGGGCTTCCGGCCGGAGGTGTCGTCACTGCCGTTCATGGCTGCGCCGGAGACGAGCGGGGAGCAGGCTGACGAACAGCCGTCGGACGAGGAGGGGGATGAGGTCTTCTCCCTGCGCACCCGTTCCATGGCCGATGTGCTGGCCGAGCAGGGAGACCTGCGGGGCGCCCTGGACATTTATGCGGAACTGCTGGCTGCTGCGGTAAATGTGCATGAACGTGTCGAACTTCAGCAGCGTGTGGATGCCCTCATGGCCCGTCTGGAAGGGCAGAGCGGGCAGGACGAAAGTGTTGCCGGCAGTACGGCAGAGCTTTCGGGCAAGGAAAAACTCATTACCGTGCTTGAAGCCCTGGCAGAACGCGTGGAAGCCAGGGCACAGAATTGAGTTGTGGAGAAGATAGCGTGAAAAAACGTTCCCTCGTGTGCTGCACTGTTCTTGCCGGCAGTCTGCTGCTGTCGGCATGCAGTTCGTACCAGCCTACCAAGAACGTGTGGAAGTCCACCAAGGATATGTGGTACTCCTATGTGAGCGTGCCGGCCACCGTGGACTACAGCGAAAAGGGCACTCTTTCCCCGCGCGGGCAGGCCCTGTCTGCCTGCATGATGGGGGTGGACATGGAACTGAGCCGCTTCGAGCGGACCATGCTCAATGCCGACAGGCCGCCCACGCGCGAGTGGATGGACCGTTTTTTTGCCGATTATCCGTGGGTAAACGGCTTTGCAGGGGTAAAGTACGACGGCACCCTGCTGGGGCAGGAACCTGGTCCCAGTCTCAAGAACCTGGACTTCATCCCCCTGCTGTATGAGGACAAGAAGCAGAACAGCCGTGCCCTGCGCGGCTATGTGCAGCAGAGCGATCTGGGGCCGGAGGTCATGCTGGCCGCGCCGTTGTATGATGGCGTGGATTTTCTGGGCATTGTGGTGGCCTATTTCGACATGCGTAACCTGGTCAAGTTTTCCAGCAGCCCCGAAGACCTGGTTATCCTTTCGCCGCAGGCCCTGCTCTGGCCCGGCAAATACGACTTTGCCGCCACGCCCCTGTCCTCGGTGGACTGGGAAGAGGTGGTGCGCAAGAGTTCTTCCGGTACCTGCACCAACGAACGGGGCAGTTTCTACTATCAGGTCCGCTATCTGGGCAATCTGCCCCTGGTCTTCGCCGTGGTGGAATCGGGGGACTTCCCCCAGGGCAATGGCGATGTGAACCAGGGGGTCCGCTTCTTCCCCAAGATTACGGAAAAGCTGCCGCCTCCGCCGCAGCCGGAACGCAAGAAGCGTGACGATGCCCACGAGGTGACGCCGGTCTTTGGCGCATCGCAGGATACGCTGGATGGTCTGGGTGGCGCCGGAGATACCATTCCCGGTCAGCAGCCCACGGATGTGCAGCCCGGCAGCCCGGGTGCCCTGCTGACGGCTCCGCCGGCGGGTGCCCCGGCCCAGAAGTCCGGCCGCGTGAAGGAACGCCAGCTTGAAGGCGAAAACGTGCAGGTGCGTCGCCCCAGCCGTCGCATGCACATCCCCGATTCGGCTCTGGAAATTCCGGATGCGCCCGCGCCGCAGCCCGTGCCGCAGGTGCAGATGCCCAGTCCCTTCGGCCCGCGCCGGACGGAAGCGCCTGCGCCGTCCGCAGCGCCCGCAGGCACGCCGGCGGAAACGGCGACACCGGCAGCGGAGACACCGGCAACGCCGGCAACCGCCCCTGCCGCGACCTCTCCGGCCCCGGCAACCCCGCCAGCGGCGGCTCCGGCAGCCCCCGCAAGCCCGGCGGAAACGCCGTCGGCAGCACCGGCAGCGCCTGCAACAACGCCGCCAGCGGCCCCCGCAGCGTCCGCGCCGAAGACTGACGAGGCCGCTCCGGCGGAAACGCCGGCATCATCCGGTCCGGCGCTGCTGCCCGGCGGGCGCCCCAGTCCCTTCGGACCGCGCCGCTAGCGTACTGAACCATCTCGGGACGGGGCGAAACCCCTTGTGATACAAGGCGGTTTCGCCCCGTCGTACTCCCGCATCCGTCATGTCGTCTTGCTGCCGCCCCGGCGGCAAGGCAGGGCTTTCTGCCCCGTACCCACGGAGGACATCATGCCTGAAGTTACCGTAACCGAACACCTGCTGCTGCATCAGAAGCTGTCCCCGCATGCCACGGGCATGTTCACGGGCCTGTTGTATGACCTCATCCTTTCCGGCAAGTCCATTGCCATGCGCATCAACAAGGCCGGCCTGCTGGACGTGCTGGGCGGAACCGGCATGGTCAATGTCCAGGGGGAAAACGTCCAGAAGCTGGATGACATTGCCAATCACATTCTGCTCTACCGCATGGAGCGCTGCGGCGCGCTCTGCGCCATGTCCAGCGAGGAAGAACCGGACCTCATCCGCGTCCGTCCCGAATTTCCCCAGGGGGACTACATCCTCATCTTCGACCCGCTGGACGGCTCGTCCAATATTGACGTCAACGTCAATGTGGGAACCATTTTTTCCATTTTTCACCGTCCCGAAGGGGGCAGTGGCGAAGTCCGCCTGGAAGAAGTCCTGCAGCAGGGCTGCCGGCAGGTGGCGGCCGGATACATGCTGTACGGCCCGTCCACCATGCTGGTGCTCAGTACCGGACAGGGGGTGCACGGCTTTACGCTGGACCCCGGCGTGGGAGAATTCCTGCTGTCGCATCCCAATATGCAGATTCCCGAACAGGGCTACATCTATTCGGTGAACGAGGGGAACCGCCAGAACTGGAGCGATGCCTCGCGCGAAGCCGTGGACTGGTTCCATACGACCCGAGCCGCCAATGGCAAGCACTATTCTTCCCGCTATGTCGGCTCCCTGGTGGCGGATTTTCACCGCACGCTCATTTATGGCGGAATCTACATGTATCCGCCGGATGCGGACAAGCCCCAGGGCAAGCTGCGGCTGATGTGCGAGGCCAACCCCCTGGCCTTTCTGGCGGAGCAGGCCGGCGGCAAGGCCTCCGACGGCTACGGGCGCATTCTGGAGCGGCAGCCGGACAAGCTGCATGCTCGCACGCCGCTCTTCATCGGCTCCCGGCGGGATGTGGAGGCCGTGGAAGCCATCTATGCCCGCTATCCCCGCTAGGTAGTTTCATGCTCTGCCTTGGCATCGAAAGTTCCTGTGACGAAACCGCTCTGGCCCTTGTGCGGGATGGCGTTCTGCTGGATGCCGTGCTGGCCAGTCAGGTGGATGTGCATGCGCTGTTCGGCGGCGTGGTGCCCGAACTGGCGTCGCGGGAGCATTACCGCTTCATGGGGGTGCTCTTTGATACGCTCATGCAGCGCACCGGCTGCCGCCCGGCAGACCTGGATGTGGTTGCCGTGTCGCGCGGGCCGGGACTTCTGGGCAGCCTGCTGGTAGGCGTGGCCTTTGCCAAGGGGCTGGTGCTGGGCACGGGGGCGCGTCTGCTGGGGATTAACCATCTGCATGCCCATCTGCTGGCGGCAGGGCTGGAAGAGGCGCTGCCCTTTCCCGCGCTGGGCCTGCTGGTGTCGGGGGGGCATACGCATCTGTACCGCATGGAAGGCCCTGCACGTTTTGTGACGCTGGGCCGGACCCTGGATGATGCTGCGGGAGAAGCCTTTGACAAGGCCGGCAAGCTCATGGGCCTGGCCTATCCCGCGGGCAGGCTCATGGATGCGCTGGCCTGCGCGGGAGATGACCGGGCCGTGCCGTTTCCGCGCCCCTATGTGCGCAATGCCACGCTGGATTTCAGCTTCAGCGGTCTCAAGACAGCGGCATCCGCCTATCTGGACAGTCTGCCGCCCTCTGCCCGCTGGCCGCGCCCGGTGACGACGGCGCAGGGAGCCTCGCGCGTGCTGTGCGACTGCTGCGCCTCCTACACGCGGGCCATTGTGGATA
This sequence comes from uncultured Desulfovibrio sp., assembly GCF_944324505.1. Classification (NCBI taxonomy): domain Bacteria; kingdom Pseudomonadati; phylum Thermodesulfobacteriota; class Desulfovibrionia; order Desulfovibrionales; family Desulfovibrionaceae; genus Desulfovibrio; species uncultured Desulfovibrio sp. Next base: position 63,364 of record NZ_CALUWO010000009.1, on the reverse strand, counting down.
CGCTCATGATCAAGGTGGAGCGCACCCTGGAACGGCAGCCGGACCTCAAGACCCTGATCCTGGCAGGGGGCGTGGCGGCCAACAGCCATTTGCGTGCCCGCGCCAGGGAGGTCATGCGCCGTCACGGAGGGCGGGCCATCATGCCTGCGCCGGCCTACTGCACGGACAATGCCGTCATGGTGGCGTATGCCGGCTGGCTGCTGGCGCGCGAGGGCTGGCGGCATGACCTTTCGCTGGAGGCCATTCCCCGGGGGCGGCCCATTCCCGACGACATGCGCCGGGATGGGGTGCCGCATGTAGCGGCATGATGTCTTGACACTTGCCGATGGGCAATCTACCTTGATAGCGCTGTTGGCGTGCCCTGCTGCAGACGGGGTACGCGATTTTTCTTCCCATACCTCAACGAACGAAGGAGTCAGACATGGCTGAACAGATTACTGACGCGACCTTTGATACCCTTGTTTTGAAGTCCGATCAGCCGGTTTTGCTTGATTTCTGGGCGCCCTGGTGCGGCCCCTGCCGCTCTCTTGCCCCTGTCATTGACGAACTGTCAGCGGAATATGCGGGCCGTGTGCGCATCGTCAAGATGAACGTGGACGAAAATCCGGCCACGCCCACCAAATTCGGCATTCGCGCCATTCCCACGCTCATCCTGTTCAAGAACGGCGAAGCCGTGGAACAGGTGACCGGCGCCGTGGGCAAGGATGCCATCAAGGATATTCTTGACACCAAGGCCCTGGCATGAGCACCTTCGATGCCGCAGTCATCGGTAGCGGGCCGGCGGGCATCACCGCCGCCCTCTATCTGGCCCGTTCCGGCTGTTCCGTGCGTCTGTTCGAGCAGATGACCTCCGGTGGGCAGATTCTCCAGACGGCCGAGCTGGAGAACTACCCCGGCTTTCCCAAGGGGATCAAGGGCTACGAGCTGGCCGATCTCTTCACGGCGCACCTTGAGGGGCTGCCGGTGGAGCGCAGCGCCAGCGCCGTGACGGAGGTGAGCGGCGAGGCCGGAGCCTTTACCGTCAAAGCCGGCAAGGACGAGGTACACCAGTGCCGTGTGGTGGTGGTGTGCAGCGGCGCCCATCATCGGCGGCTGGGCCTGCCGGGTGAAAGCCTGCTGCAGGGCAGGGGGGTTTCCTACTGTGCCCTGTGCGATGGCAACTTCTTCCGCGGGCAGGACGTGGCCGTAGTGGGCGGGGGAAATTCCGCCCTGGAAGAATCCCTCTATCTGGCCAAGCTGGCTGCCAAGGTCTATGTCATCCATCGTCGCGATGCCTTCCGGGGGGCCAAGATTTACCAGGACAAGCTGGAGGCCATGCCCGACAAGGTGGAGCTGGTACGCAGCAGCGTGGTGAGTCAGCTGCACGGGGAAAAGGCGCTGGAAGGCATTACCGTGCGTCATGTGACCACCGGAGAAGAACGCCGCATTGCCGTTCAGGGTCTCTTCATCTATGTGGGCTTTGAACCGGGAACCGCTTTTCTGCCGGCCGCGCTGGAGCGTGACGCACAAGGATTCATTGTGACGGATGCGGAAATGCGCACGTCCATTCCCGGCATCTTTGCCGCCGGGGACGTTCGCTCCAAGCTCTGCCGTCAGGTCATAACCGCCGCTGGTGACGGCGCAACTGCCGCGCAGGCGGCATTCGTCTTCCTGGAACAGCTCCATGCTTAAATCCTCTCTTCGCTCTCTGGCTCTGGCCTTCATGCTCGTTACCCTTTCCGGCTGCGGCATCATCGACATGATTTATCTGCCGCCGCCGGAAGATACCGCTCAGGAGCTTTTCGAGTCCGGCAATGAAGCCATGAGCGAAAAGAACTACGTGCGCGCTGTGGAGATGTATACCAAGCTGCGGGATGCCTATCCCTTCAGCCCCTATACGCTGGAAGCCGAGCTGGCACTGGCCGATGCCTACTATCTTGACGAGGAATACGTGCTGGCCGCCGAAGCCTACAAGGACTTCGAGTCCATGCATCCCCGCAATGAGGCCATTCCCTACGTGCTGTATCAGACCGGCATGTCGCTGCTGGGACAGTTCCGTTCCATCGACCGCGCCACCACGGAAGTGCAGGAAGCCTACAATGTCTTCAGCCGGCTGAAGGAAACCTATCCCGATTCCCCCTATGCCAAGGATGCGGACGAAAAGATGGCCCGCTGCCGCAAGATCATGGCCGAGCACGAACTCTATATTGCCGATGTGTTCTGGCACATGAAGCAATACGGCCCGGCCTGGCGGCGCTACCGCTTCATCATGGCCAATTTTGGCGATGTGCCGGAAGTGGCTGACCATGCCCAGGAAAAAGCCCAGGCCGCCTATCTCCACTATCGGGAGGAAGAGGCCAACGACCGGCGCGAACGGCGGGAAGGTTCCTGGCGAGACTGGTTCCGCTGGCTGTAGACATCCCTGGATGTGATACTGCTGAAAAAAAGCCCCTTCGGGGGCTTTTTTGTCAAGGAGTTTTGGACATGGAGCATGAACACACACAGGCCAAGCACAGAGCCGCCATTTTTTCCGTGCTGGCGGCCCTGGGGCTGACCCTTCTCAAACTTGTGGTGGGGCTGTACACCAACAGCCTGGGGATTCTTTCCGAGGCGCTGCACAGCGGGCTGGACCTGCTGGCTGCGCTCATGACGCTCTATGCCGTGCGCGTGTCCAGCCGTCCGGCGGACAGCGGCCACCCCTACGGGCACGGCAAGGTGGAAAATCTTTCTGCCCTGGCCGAGACCCTGCTGCTCTTCCTCATCAGCTTCTGGGTGATCTATGAAGGCATCCAGCGGCTGCTGGGCGGCGGCGAGCCGGTGGTGCCCTCGCTGTGGGGGGCCGTCATCATGGCCATTTCCATGATTGTGGACATCAACCGCGTTCGCATGCTGCGGCGCGTGGCGCGCGAAACCAAGAGCCAGGCACTGGAGGCCGATGCCCTGCACTTTGCCACGGATATCCTGTCATCGGCCGTGGTGCTGGTGGGCGTGCTGGCTGTCTGGCTGGCCTCGGCGCTGCACATTACCGGCCCCCTGCAAAAGGTGCTGGTGCAGGCAGATACGGTCGCGGCACTCATTGTGGCCGTCATCATCTTCCGGGCCAGCCTGCACATGGCCCGCGATGCCGTGAATACCCTCATGGATTCCAGCTCGTCCGAAGAATGCCAGCAGATCGAGGCGGCCGTGGGAGCGCTGTCCGGCATTACGGCCGTACGCCGGGTGCGCCTGCGCACCAGTGGTCCCCAGTCCTTTGTGGACCTGACGGTGGGGGTGGATCCCTGTGTGCGCGTCAGCGAAGGGCACCGCCTGGCGCATGAGGCCGAGCTGGCGGTGGACAGCATCCTGCCCGGGGCGGATGTGACCGTGCACGTGGAACCCATGGTCTCGCCGGCGGCACCGCTGGACCCCTTCATGGTCATTCAGCGTGCGGCCGAGCGTCAGGGACTGGATGTGCACGATATTCACGTGCTGCGCAGCGGCACGGCCACACGCATTGAACTGCATGTGGAACTGCCTGCCGACATGCCCTTTGCCCGGGCGCACAAACAGGTTCGTGCCTTTGAGGAAGACGTGAGCCGCAGCCTGTCGCTGGAAGAAATCCTGACCCATCTGGAACCGCGGGATGCCGCAGCTTCCTACCGCGGGCTGACGGCGGCTTCGCCGGAAGTCCAGGCCGCATGGGACCAGATTCGCCAGGCCGTGGACCGCGAGCCCCTGCTGAGCAAGGCGCACAAGTTTTCCGCCTATGCCACGGCAGAGCAGGGCTTGTGCGTGAGCTTCCATTGCGAAGTGGCGGCAGACTGCACGGTGGCGCAGGCACACGTCATCTCTTCCCGTCTGGAAAGTCAGCTGCGGGAGCTGCTGCCCTCGCTGGGCCGTGTCAGCATTCATCTGGAGCCGGCCGCTGCCAGCGGAGTGGAATGCTGAGACCGTAAAGGACAGTTCCATACCGTATAAAAACGGGGGATATGGTGGAGAACAACACCATATCCCCCGTTTTTTGTCGTATTTTTCCCGTTGTGGCTGATTTGCTTTATGCTCGCATGGTTCTGGTATTTTTCCGGGAGGCACAGATGCTATATATTTACTTATATTTATTTTTATAAGATACTGATTCCCTGGAGGGAAGCATGGCCAAGTGGAGAAGTCGCAAACCCAAAAAGGCAGAAATACTTAATACAATGCAACAGGATAGCTCGGGAGAGGACGATAATCTTCAACGTCTCAACCGTCTCAGTGAAGATATTTATACCTATATAATCAGACTTGCACCGTTATTGTTATGTCTTGGGTTTGTTCTTTCGCTGATACAAAAGACTGTTAGATTTGCTTATTATAAAGTTGACCATCTGTATCTTATGGAGTTGCGAACAGAAGAGGTGCTACAAGGGTTAAGCTATTTGTTCGTATTTATTTACTGCCTCTTCCTGTGGAATGATGTTCGTATTTATCATAATAAATATAAAAAATCAAATATGAAATTTATTTTTGTTCATATGCTAATGCTATCACTATACACAGCATTCTTATGGTATACTCAGACTTATTATATGACGCTATGGCATGGAATGAGCATTGTTGGAATTCTTTGTGTTTTTGGAGTGCTTTTTAAAGTTGTTAATCTGTCATTCATAATAGGTGAATATACATTTTTGAGAACAAATGTGTGCTTCATAATATTTATACTTATGGCAGCTGTTATTGTGATTCAATATACTGTTGAATCAGCAAACAAGCGCTTTACATATATAAAAAGTGGCATTGATGAATTTATAATCGTCAGTACTTTTAAAGAGTATTATATTACAGCCCTGTCTGATGTTGCTGGTGACACTATCAGGATATATCGCGGGCAGATTGCGCTTTTCAAACTTGATAATCAGATTTACGCCCAGGAATTCAGCAGGAAGATCATGGAGTGAGAAGACAAGCCATGCAGGGAGACTTCCCTGGCAGGATGTCATATGAAAGAAGCTGCGGAAAGGGGAAATCGTCCAGCAGGAGAGATGCACGGCCCCCCATTCTTCGCGGCATGGTCCCATGGAAGGCACAGGGGAGGAAGAGCACGCTCTTCCTCCCCTGTGTTGTCTGCGCCTGTGGGCAGGTGTTGATCAGTTCTTGAAGGGGGAGATGGCACGCAGGGTGGAGATGACCTGCGGCAGGTTATCCACCACGTAGTCCACGTCCTCTTCGGTGGTATAGCGCGACAGGGAGAGCCGCAGCGAACCGTGGGCATAGTTGAAGGGCACGTTCATGGCCCGGAGCACGTGGGACGGTTCCAGGCTGCCGGAGGTACAGGCCGAGCCGGAGCTGGCACAGATGCCCAGGCGGTCAAGCAGCAGGAGGATGGCCTCCCCTTCCACATTCTTGAAAGAGATGTTGGACGTATTGGGCAGGCGATTTTCCGTATCGCCGTTGACGCGGCAATCCGGCACGGCAGCCAGGATGCCCTGTTCCAGGCGGTCGCGCAGGGCAGCCACGCGGGTACGCTCCTCGTCCATGTGGCTGGCGGCAAGCCTGGCCGCCATGCCCAGGGCCACAATGTGGGGGACGTTTTCCGTGCCTGCCCGACGGCCGCGCTCCTGATGGCCGCCGCGCAGGAAGGGACTGAAGCGCACGCCCTTGCGCACGTAGAGTACGCCGATGCCCTTGGGGGCGTGCAGCTTGTGCCCGGAAAGGGACAGCATGCCGATGCTGTTCTGGGCCATGTTCAGCGGCACCTTGCCCACGGCCTGCACGGCGTCGGTGTGAAAGAGCACGCCCTTTTCCGCGGCCATGGCTGCCATCTGTTCCACGGGATAGATATTGCCCACCTCGTTGTTGGCACACATGATGCTGACCAGCGCCGTATCCTCGCGCAGGGCGGCGGCGTATTCATCCATGTCCAGGCGGCCCTTTTCGTCCACGGAAAGCAGCGTCACCTCATACCCGCCCTGCTTTTCCCAGAATTCCACCGTGCTGAGAATGGCCGCATGCTCCACGCGGGTGGTGATGATGTGGCGCTTCCGGGGCTGGGTTTGCAGGGCGCTCCAGATGGCCGTATTGTCGCTTTCCGAGCCACAGGAGGTGAAAATGATTTCTTCCGGCCGGGCGCCGATGAGCTGCGCTATCTGCTGCCGGGCCTCGTCCACGGCGCCGGCCACCTGGCCGCCGAAGGCATACATGGAAGAGGGATTGCCATAGGCTTCGCCCAGATAGGGCAGCATGGCCTCGCGCACTTCGGGTGCCACGGCGCTGGTGGCATTGTTGTCAAGATAGATGGTCTTCATGGCTATACGGCCTCCACGGTAATGTCGGCTTCCACCTTGTCGCGCAGCTGGCCTTCCACCAGATCATGCAGGGTGGCGGCACTGGCCGGACACTGGGCGCAATGCCCGCGGAAGCTCACCTGCACGCGCGGTCCGTCCACATCCACCAGCTCGATGTCGCCACCGTCGGCGGCCAGCAGGGGGCGGATGTCCTTGTCAATGACCGTGAGGATGCGCTGCATGCGCTGCACGTTGGTCAGCCGGGGGGCGGCCTGGGAAGCCGCCTCGGCAGGGCGGGGCATGGCGCCGGGCTGGTGCAGCTCCTGGGCCAGAATCTCGGCGATCTGATCCAGGCACTGCCCACAGGCGCCGCCGGCCTTGGTGTAGTCGGTTACGTCTTCCACGGTTCTGAGGCCGTTTTCCCGGATGGCCCGGATAATCTGGGCATCGGTCACGTTGAAGCACTTGCAGATGAGCTTGCCTTCCTCATGGGCATGGGAAACGGCGGGTTCTCCCTTCCACTGGCGGATGGCGGCTTCCAGGGCTTCGGCGCCCATGACGGAGCAGTGCATCTTTTCCCGGGGCAGACCGCCCAGGGCCGTGGCAATATCCTTGTTGGTGAGGCGCAGGGCCTCGTCCACGTGTATGCCCTTGACCATTTCGGTCAGGACAGAGCTGGAGGCGATGGCACTGGCACAGCCGAAGGTTTCAAAGCTGGCATCCTCGATGATGCCGTCGTCATTGATGCGCAGGTAGAGCTTGAGCGCGTCACCACAGGCAATGCTGCCCACTTCGCCGACGGCATTGGCATCGGCCAGGGCGCCGGCATTGCGGGGATGCAGGAAATGGTCATGAACGGCTTCGGTATAGTTCCACATACTATTTCTCCTGAGGACTAGCCCTTTTCGGAATCAATGATATCCTGCAGCGTTCGATTGCGCAGGAAGGTTCGGATATGAGCATCCAGTTCACACCAGAAGGTGTGCGAGCTGCATTCGTTCTGTCGGGCGCAGTGTTTGCCCTTGGCCAGACAGGAAACAGGAGAGATTTCCCCTTCCAGTCGTGAAAAGACATCTTCCATGGAAATTTCGCTGGCGGGCTTCGCCAGGCGGTAGCCGCCTCCTGACCCGCGCACGGCATGAAGAATCCCCAGGGGCTTGAGGGCACGCACAATCTGTTCCAGATAGCCGGAGGATATCTTTTCGTCATGGGCAACCTGTCCCAGTTGCACAAGGCTTGCGTCCGGCTGCTGCGCCAGGCGCAGCAGAAAGCGCAGGCCGTATCGGGTTCGCGTAGAAAACTTCATAACGTCCTCACACATTGTCGTCGCCTGCTTCTCGGGTGAAGTCGAACGGCGTATCCTGGTAGACGTAGTAGTTGAGCCAGTTGCTGTAGAAAAGGTGGGCATGGGCACGCCAGGTCATGAGGGGCATCCGCTGGGGGTCCTCCTGGGGATAGTAGTGCAGCGGAGGCTGCGGATTCATGCCGCGCAGGAGATCCCGCCGGTACTCGGCATCCAGGGTGCCGCGGTCATATTCCAGGTGTCCGGTCATGAAGACCTGCTTGTGGTCCACACTTTCCACCAGTGTCAGGCCTGCCTCGTCCGACTCGGCCAGAATGCGCAGATTGGGTACCTTGGCCACATCCTCGGCGCGAATTTCCGTATGCCGGGAATGGGGCGCGGGAAACTCGTCGTCAAAGCCGCGGAAGAGGCGGCAGGAGGCATGCAGCACATGGTGCCGGAAGATGCCCGATCGCTTGGTCGGCAGGTCATACTTGGGAATGCCGTAAAAATGGTAGAGCGCTGCCTGTGCCGCCCAGCAGATGTACAGCGTGGAATACACGTGGCTGTTGGCATATTCCATGATGTCACGCAGTTCCTGCCAGTAGTCTACGGCTTCAAAGGGCAGGTGCTCCACCGGTGCCCCCGTCACCACCATGCCGTCAAAACGGCGGTTGCGTATCTGCTCGAATGTCCGGTAGAAACGCTCCAGATGCTGGAGGGGCGTATTCTTGGACTCATGCTGCATGGTCCGCAGCAGGGTGATGTTGACCTGAAGCGGAGAATTGCCCAGCAGGCGCAGCAGCTGCGTTTCCGTGGCGATCTTGGTGGGCATGAGGTTGACGATGGCCAGCTCCAGCGGACGGATGTCCTGACTCCGGGCGCGCTCTTCGGTCATGACGAAGATGTTTTCGTTTTCCAGTTCCAGGCGGGCGGGGAGATCGGCGGGAATCTTGATAGGCATCGGTAACCTCGTGACGTTGGGGGGTGTGCTATAAACTTAGCGATGAAGTATGTTTTGTCAAGGCAGAAAAAAATTATGGCAGGCGTACGGTGCGGCTGCTTACCGCACCCTGCCAGCCGGAGGCGTCCATGGCCTGATGCAGCAGGCGCTCCAGGCCGCCGCAGCAGGGAACACTCATGCGCAGCACCGTGACGGCGGCAATGCCGCCATGGGTCAGCAGCGCCGTCAGGGCCTGGCGGCTTGCCGCGGGATCATCCAGCTTGGGGCAGGCAATGACCGGCACCCGCCCGGCAAGCCAGTCCTCGTGCAGACGGGGCAGGCAGAAACCCGCACAATGGGCGGCCAGCAGCAGATGCGCCCCGCGCAGAAAAGGGGCCGTGGGCGGCACAAGGCGCAGCTGCAACGGCCATGTAGCCGTGCTGGCCACGGGATCCGCGCCCTGTTCCGTTGGTGTCAGAGAGCGCAGGGGCGCAAGCTGGCGGGGCGCGCTGCCGGCACAGGACGCGGGCTGGCCGCTGCGCCTGGCCTTGGCAGCCAGGGCAGCAGCCTCGTCAAAGGCCGGCGCCTCACGTGTGACCAGGCGCAGCGCGCCGTGCGGGCAGTTGAGGCAGGCGCCCAGACCGTCGCAGAAGACCTCGCTCACCAGACGGGCCTTGCCGTCGATGATGGCCAGGGCACCTTCGGCACAATCCAGAATGCACTGGCCGCAGCCCGTGCACTTTTCTTCGTCGATTTCAATGATGGGACGTTGCATAGGGCATTCTCCAGAACAGGCGTATAGGGTGTGTCCGCGGCCTGTCCGGCCATGGGGATCAGTGGTCGAGCAGGGCGGGGAGTTCGTCGGGATGGTGGACAATGCGCGCAGCGCCGGCGGCCTGCACTTCCGCCAGACCGCGGAATCCCCAGGCAACGCCCACGCCGACCATGCCGGCATGGCGGGCTGTGAGCATGTCCACATCACTGTCTCCCACATAAAAGCACAGAGCGGCTTCCGTGCCTGTGGCAGCGATCACAGCACGGGCGCCGTCGGGGGCGGGCTTGAGCGGGGTGTCCTTCCTGGCGCCGCGCACCGCGCAGAACACGCCGGGAAAGTGGGCCGCAATGAGGGCACGGGTGTATTCGTCGGTCTTGTTGGAAAGCACGCCCAGGCGCATGCCGCGCCGGCGCAGTTCTGCCAGAGCCTCCGGGATGCCGTCATAGGGGCGGGTGTGGTCGTTGATGTGCCGGCTGTAGGCAAGGCGTGTTTCCTGCACGAGGGCCTCGATGGCCTGTTCGTCCGGGGCCTGCTGCCGCAGCTCTTCCAGCGTCTCTGCCGGCAGGGCGCGGCGCACCAGCTTGCCGAAACCGTTGCCCACCCGCTGCCGATAGGATTCCACGCTATGGACGGGATAGCCGTGGGCGGCCAGCATGGTGTTGCAGGCAGCAGCGATATCCGCCAGGGTATCCAGCAGGGTGCCGTCCAGATCAAAGATAAACGCGTGCATGGCAGGTCCTTGCAAAAGTTTGGGGCATGGCGTGAAGGCCGTTGCCGCTGTGTAAAACGGGCAATAGTCTACGCGCATTTCCTCACAGGAACAAGGGCAATATTTCCGGGGCCTGCTGGACAGCGTTATCGCCTGCTGCTATTTTTAAAAGGCAAAAAGCCAACGGAGGTGCTTTTATGCCGCGACACGTATTGAGTTTGCAGGACCTTGGCGAGGCGGGCAGCTGGCTGATCGTGCAGCAGGCCCGGGGAATTCCCGATGCGCGCACGCAGACCGACTTCATGACCGAGCGGGTGGCCCTGCTGCTTTTTGCGCAGGAGTCCCTGCCGGAGCGCCTGTGCATCACGGCTGCCGTGCGCCAGATGAACGGAGCGACCCTGTATCAGGGAACCGTGGGGGACTGGCGCGAGGAGCTGCACCGCCATCAGGTGCAGCTCTTGGGCGTCATCAATTACTATGTGGACTGCATGTACCTCTATGGCTTTCCGGCCTCTGTCTGGGCAAAGCGCGAGGCCGACGTGAAGTATCCGGTCATCAATGCCGGCAGTCCTGATGGCCATCCGGCCCATGCGCTGGCTGACATTGCCTGCATGCTCAAGTATTCCCGCGACAATCTGCAGGGCGTTCGCGTCGGCTGGGTGGGCTGTGCCAACGGAACGCTGTATTCCCTCATCGAGGCCATGCAGTATTTCCCCTACTCGCTTCAGGTTTCCCTGCCGCCGCGCAATGATCCCGCCGCGGTGCGTGACGCCGCCCGCCGCTTTGGCGTGGAGCTGACCCTTGTGGATACGCCGGAACAGGCGGTTGCCGGGAGCCAGTACGTCTTTGCCGGCTGCCGCAGTGAACTGGCTGCCGAGGATGAAGAGCGCTGGTCCATCACGCCGGCGCTGCTGGACAAGGCGGCGCCGGGCGCCCATGTGCTGCTGGGGTCCCAGCCCATCCGGGCAATCACGGTAGACAGAGGGCTGGCCGAAAGTTCCCGCTCCCTGCTGCTGTTGCAGGCCGAAAATCGCCTGCGCGTGCATAAGCGTCTGCTGCACTGGGTATTTCTGGAAAACTGATCGGCACAACGCTGCGCGCTGTCCGGCCAGGTGACAAACGAAGGGGAAGCTGTACGCTGCGGCTTCCCCTCTTTGCTGTCCTGTGGACAGGGCGATGCGTGGAATCGGCGGCAGCGCCGCCCAAGGCGCATCTGCCACAGGACGCACGGCAGCGCGCCACGATAGCGGCTCGCGAGGGGCCTGCACGGAAAACGGCATCGCCCTGGCGTGCAGCGCCCGGAAGGTTCTGTTGCCCTTCCTGCGGCAGCAGCGTCTAGTCTGGCCTGATGTCGTACTGGTCCAGCTTGTCGTTCAGGGCGCCCAGCAGCAGGGCCATGGCGGCAGCCAGGCGGGCCTGTACAGGCAGCGCCTGCCCGGGGGGCAGGTCCGGCAGCACCCGTTGGCAGAACAGGGCCGGACAGCGCTGGGGCTGTTCCTGGGCCAGCAGAGGCATGTAGGCGGCAAAGGGGCCGTCCACAAAGGTCTGAATATCCTTGTGCAGGTCCTGGGGCGTGGTGGTTCCTGCGGCTGCCAGCAGGGAACCGGTCTGCCGCAGATAGGCCAGCAGCACCGTGTTGGGCGCATGCTGCATGAGGCTGCTGGTAACGGCGGCATGCACAAAGGCACACCATTCGGCATGCAGACGCCAGCCGGCGTCGCCGGTGCAGCAGGCTGCGGGAATGCCGCAGGCGGCCAGCATGCGCAGGGCGGCATCTTCCTGCGTGTTCAGGGCAAAAAGAATGCGTCCGGCCTCCACGCCCTGCGCGGCGGAGAGGATTTTTTTGTGTTCAGGCACGGGAGCCTTCCTTGCTGGCCAGATAGGCGGCATAGCCTCTGGCGCGCAGCTGGCAGGCCGGACACTGGCCGCAGCCGTAGCCCCAGGGATGGCGCTGGCCGCGCGTGCCGGCATAGCAGGTGTGGCTTTCTTCCACAATGCAGTTCACCAGGGCGTCTCCCCCCAGCGCGGCGGCAAGCTGCCAGGTGGCGCATTTGTCCAGCCACATGAGCGGCGTATGCAGGACGTAGCGGCTGTCCATGCCCAGATTGATGGCCACCTGCAGGGCCTTGATGCTGTCGTCGCGGCAGTCGGGGTAGCCGGAAGAATCCGTCTGGCAGACCCCTGTAACCAGGTGCCGTATGCCGCGCGCATAGGCCCAGATGGCAGCTTGCAGGATAAAGAGCAGGTTACGGCCCGGCACAAAGGTGTCGGGAAGGCCGTTTTTTTCCCGTGTGCCGGGGGGCGCTGTGCGGTCCGTGGTCAGGGCATTGGCGGCTTCGTGCCGGTAGATGTCCAGCGTCAGCAGGTGGTCGTCAGTCAGGCGGGAGGACCAGAGCGGCGAAAGGGCGGCAATGCCCGCACGGACCCGCTGACGGCACTGCAATTCCACATGATGGCGCTGACCATAGTCAAAGCCCAGGGTATGCACCCGGGCAAAGCGGTTCAGGCTCCAGGCCAGACAGGTGGCCGAATCCTGCCCGCCGGAAAAGATGACCACCGCCTCCTGAGTGGACAGCGACGGGGCAGGGGCTGCTGGTAGGCTCATTGTGCGTCGGCCTCCGGCCAGGGACTGGCGTTGCGGGCCGGCGCGTAGCCGGCCAGAAAGGCATCCATGAGGGTGCCGAAGTGAATGCGGTTGCGCGGCTTGATGGACTGCGCCTCGCGGGAATCCGCCGGAAAGAAGCGCAGGCTGCGCTTGTTGCCCGTATAGCTTTGCAGGGCAAAGGGCTGGGCCAGCAGCCAGGCCCACATGCCCCGGCGTTCATGGATGGCGCGGGCCTGCAGGGAGCGCAGCCAGTCCTGATAGGCAGGCGTCAGGTCCGTGTGCGGGTAGAAGTAGGCGGCTCCCTGTTCCAGCATGAAGGCACTGAGCGAGCGGCCGTCATGCAGCTGCACATCGGCCACGATGCGGCCGTAGCGATCCTGCGTTTTTTCCCCGGCCTGAAACAAGCGGACAGTCTGGCCGCGCGCAGCCTCGCGCAGGAGATTTCTGGATTCGCGGGCGTAATACTGGGGTTTGCCCGTGCGGCCCTTCATTTCCGGGGTGTCGATGCCCGCCAGACGCACGGTACGGCGCGAGGTGAGGGTGAGGGTATCGCCGTCCAGACAGCTGGCCACGGTGGCGGTGCCCACGGTGCGCAGCGGTTCCAGGTCCGGGCGTGACAGGGAGGCGGCAGGCGGAGGCGTGACCGTGGCACTGTCCGTTTCCGCCGCTTCGGCACGAGCGGACAGCGGGGGCAGACATAGCGCTCCCCCCAGAAGGGCGGCCAGGAGACAGGCCAGAATGAGCCGGTGTGCTCGGCCGGGGCGGTGTCCGAAAAAGGGAAGGTCCATGCGACATCCTTTTTTCATGCGGCTGCGAAAATCCCCAGGCCGCTGAAAAAGGGCTTTTCAGCGGCCTGGGGGAACAAGGGGGCCTGGGCAAATCAGTTGTCGTAATAGGTGCGCAGGGTCTGACTGCGCACGGGATGGCGCAGCTTGCGCAGGGCCTTTGCCTCGATCTGGCGGATGCGCTCACGGGTCACGTTGAAGAGGCGCCCCACTTCCTCGAGGGTATGGTCGCTCTTTTCGGCAATGCCGAAACGCTTGCGCAGCACCTGTTCCTCACGAGGGGTGAGATCGGCCAGCACCGCGGCAAGCTGCTCGCTGAGCTTGGTATTGATCACTTCTTCCGCCGGGGCCACGGCCTTCTTGTCCTCGATGAAATCGCCCAGGCTGGAATCTTCCTCATCGCCGATGGGCGTTTCCAGGGAAATGGGTTCCTTGGCGATCTTGAGCACCTTCTTGACCTTTTCCACCGGATATTCCATGCGCTCGGCGATTTCCTCGGGCGTGGGATCGCGTCCCAGTTCCTGCACAAGGTAGCGCGAGGTGCGGATGAGCTTGTTGATGGTTTCGATCATGTGCACGGGTATGCGGATGGTGCGGGCCTGATCCGCAATGGCCCGGGTAATGGCCTGGCGTATCCACCACGTGGCATAGGTGGAGAACTTGTAGCCGCGCTGATACTCGAACTTGTCCACGGCCTTCATGAGGCCGATATTGCCTTCCTGGATAAGGTCAAGGAACTGCAGGCCACGATTGGTGTATTTCTTGGCAATGGAAACCACAAGACGCAGGTTGGAGCGGATGAGTTCCTGTTTGGCGCGCATGGCGGCATTGTTGCCGCGCTTGATGCGCCAGAGCACTTCTTCCAGGTCCGTCACATTGTGGCAGCATTTTTCCTGGAGGCGCTTGAGGATTTCAATCTTGCCCAGGATCATTTCCTTGAAGGAGAACAGCTCGTCCACGGAAAGGCCCAGCTCGCGCGCGGCGTCATTGGGGTTGATCTCGCGCTTTTCCAGGCCGTCGAACAGGGCCTGAATCTCGGCCTGCGTCCGGCCCGTGGAAAGAATGTAGGCAGAGAGATCGCGCTGGCAGTTGTGCATCTGGCGCACGTAGTCTTCCACCGTTTCGATGATGCGGTCGATGAGCGTCTTTTCCAGCTTGATGTCACGCAGGCGGGAAACGATTTCTTCCTTGTAGGCGATGATTTCCTTCTGGATGGCCGTTACCTTGCGTTCCAGGGTGTTGCAGTCATCAAGTTTCTTGTAGATTTTGCGCTTCTTCTTGTAGACGGCCTTGATTTCGTCCATGAGCATGATGACGCGCGAGCGCTGGTTCATTTCGTCTTCGCTGGGGTCATCTTCTTCTATGGTCTTGACCACATCCTTGAGCTTGATGCGGTTCTGGCGCAGGTCTTCGCCCACGTTGATGAGTTCCTCCACAGCCACGGGAACTTCCACCAGCGCATAGAGCACATCCTGCTCGCCCATTTCGATCTTTTTGGCAATGACCACTTCGCCGTCCCTGTCCAGCAGGGGCACGGCGCCCATTTCGCGCAGATACATGCGCACGGGGTCAGTGCTGCGCGAGGAATAATCCGCAGATTCCTCGTCTTCGGCCAGGTCCAGTGATGTCACGTCATCATCGGCTTCGGCGGGAGCGGCAGAAATTTTTTTGCCTTCCTTTTCGGAATCGACAATGGCGATTTCCAGCTCCTCAAAAATACCGATGATTTCCTCGAACTGCTCCGAGGTATTCATCTCCACGGGCAGGGCCTTGCTCACCTCGTCGAAGGTGAGAAAGCCCGAACTCTTGCCCTTGGCGATGAGGGATTGAATTTGCTGGATTTCCTTCAGGTTGTTCATTCCGATTCTCCCTGTTTTCCTGCAGCACTCATGGGCGCGCCCTGTCTGCCCCTCACGGGAAGTCGCAGAGGAGCGGCATACCTAGCCGGAGAACTTCCGGTGGAGCGGTCGCTGCCCGTGCCGCTCGCGAGCAGGGGCAAGCCTGCCCGTCTGCCCTCTGCCGCCAGGTCTGCGCTATGTCTGATCATGGCGTGATTTCTCCAGAGAATCCTGCAACGCGCGAAGATACTCCAAATCTGCAGAAAAGTCACCTGTTCCCGTATTGTGCTGTAAGGCCGCGGAAACAGAGGACTTTTGCGCTGAAGCATAGTAGGCGTCAAGATTTTTTTTGAGGTACTGGAATTCATGGTCCCCCGAATCCAGCGGAGCGGCGGCAGGGCCTTCGCGCTGGGCAAACCAGAATTGTCGCTGCCGTTCCGTCATATGATAGGGGGCTTCCTCGGCGCCCCATTGCTCGATGACATCCCAGAAGGCCCGGGCCTCCGGCGATTGCAGGGCAAGGTCCGCCCCGATGTCACGCAGATCCTCCAGCCGGTGGGGATAGCGCACGGCAAAAAGCATGATCTGCACATCGCGCATGTTCTGGCGTGCCAGACCGGCATCCGCGGGGCGTCCCGCAGCGGGGCCGGGCCGGCCGCGTCGTTCCGTCATGCCCTGGCGCAGCAGGTCTTCGGCAAGCTGGAGGTGGGTGGCCAGGCGCGAGGCATACTGGCTGAGCAATTCCGGCACTTCCACGCGGGACAGGAAGGTTCGTGCCCATTCCACGGTTTCCCGGGGGGCCAGGGCGCGCAGCACATCCACGCAGAAGCGCAGACCGTCAGGTGCCCGGCGCAGCAGGTCCTCGAAGGCCTCTGTTCCCCGGGTGCGCAGCAGGCTGTCGATGTCCTCGCCATCCGGCATGAGCACCACCTGGCAGGCCAGCCCGCGGGCCAGCAGCATTTCGCAGGAGCGCAAGGCCGCCTTGCGCCCGGCCCGGTCTCCGTCAAACAGCAGCACCACCTGCGAGGTAAAGCCGGAAAGCCGCTTGATCTGTTCCGGCGTCAGGGCTGTTCCCAGCACGCCCACGGCATTGTCGTAGCCGAACTGATGCAGGGTCAGCACATCCATATAGCCTTCGGTGAGCAGTGCCCGGCCGCAGGTGGTTATGCCCTTGCGGGCCTGTGCCAGCCCGTAGAGATTGTCCCCCTTGTGATACAGGGGCGTTTCGGCGCTGTTGATGTATTTGGCCTCATCCTCATCGCCGATGATGCGCCCGCCAAAGGCAATGATCTGATTGGAGAGATTGCGTATGGGAAACATGAGCCGCCCCCGGAAGCGGTCATAGGCCCGCCCCCTGTCCGACTGGCCCAGAAGGCCGGCTTCCACGGCCAGGGCATCGGCGAAGCCGGCCCGGTGCAGCACACCGGCCAGGGACTGCCATTCCCGCGGCGCCCAGCCCAGGCCGAAGCGCTCCACGATGTCCGGCGACAGGCCGCGCCGGGCCACATAGGCCCGGCACTCTTCCCCCTGCGGTCCGCGCAGAGTGGCGGCAAAGTGACTGGCAGCCATTTCGTTCATGCGCAGCATCTGCTGCCGGGCCGAACGCTCCTGCCGTGCCTGCTGCTGCCGCCGGCCGTCGGACGGGCCATGCTCCAGGGTAATCCCGGCTTCAGCGGCCAGCTGTTCCAGGGTTTCCCGAAAGTCCAGGCCGTTGATGCGGCCGTAAAAGTCAAGCAGATCACCGGAAGCCTGACAGCCGAAGCAGTAAAACAGGCCCTGTTCCTCATTGACCGAAAAGGACGGCTTGGTTTCCTGATGAAAGGGGCAGGGCGCAATCCAGCGCGGCCCATTGCGCTTCAGCTCCACATAGCGGCGCACAATGTCCACGATATTGAGGCGCTCTTTTATGGCGCGAATGGCCTCCCGCGACTGCATGCTTCCGCCTCCCCGGCATTGGGCACGTACAGCGTGCCTCTGTTTTTCATAATAGGGCGCGTGGCGTGCTTGTGAAGTCTCTTTGCGAAAAAATCCCGTTTTTCTTCCGTGCCGTATGCCGCACAGCCCCGGTACAAGGGCAGGGAACATGCCGTTGCATGGTTTTTGCTGTCTGCAACAGGGGAAGGGCGGCCGCTTGCCCGGGCCTGCCGCCGCGCCGGCATTTCCCCCTGCACGACATTGCCGCGCACAGGGGCCGGATGTGGCGGCGGGCACGCGGGCGGCATCCCTCCTAGCGCAGCTCCACAATGGTCATGCCGTCGCCGCCACGGTCTTCCGGCGCTGTGGCAAAGCTGGCCACAGCCGGGAAGCTGCGCAGAAAGTCATGTATCTGCCGACGCAGGGCGCCAGTGCCCCTGCCGTGCACGATTTC
This sequence comes from uncultured Desulfovibrio sp., assembly GCF_944324505.1. Taxonomy (NCBI): domain Bacteria; kingdom Pseudomonadati; phylum Thermodesulfobacteriota; class Desulfovibrionia; order Desulfovibrionales; family Desulfovibrionaceae; genus Desulfovibrio; species uncultured Desulfovibrio sp. The sequence goes on along the minus strand of NZ_CALUWO010000009.1, from coordinate 45,832 downwards.
CAGCTCGTGAAAACCGGCCAGCAGGGCCTTGTCCAGAAAGCGTTCCACTTCGGCAAGAGCCTGATCGGCGCGCATGCCGCGCAGGTCCAGCTTGAGGGCAGGGGCATCGTCGGCAGCGCTCTGAGCACGCACGGCCATGCCCACGGCCGAGGGAGCCGCCGGGCGGGCGGCACTGACCGGCAGGCGCACATCCTTCATGGCGGCCCAGAGGCTCACACCGTTGAGGTCAAGACGCAGGCGGTTGCGGCGCTGATCAATATCCGTAATGCGCCCGCGCTTGTTGAAGGCCGTGTGCAGGACCTCCTGCCCCACGCGAAAATCCGTTGCCGCAGGCTGGGCAGCGGCATCTTCCTCGGACTGGGGGGGCGTGGCCAGCGAGGCACGCAGGCGCGACATTTCCCGCAGAGCCTGCTTCTGCGTGGCACGTCCCTCCTTCCAGGCGCGCATGAGTTCCTGAGCCTGGGCGCGCACTTCGTCATGCAGACGCCGGCGTTCCTTTTCCCACTTCTCCTTAGCCTGTTCCGCGTCGCGGCGGGCCTTGTCCTGGGCTTTTTTGAGATCGCGCAGTTCTTCCTCGCGCTGGGCCGCCAGGGCGTTGAGACGGTTGAGCACCTGGCCGGTCTCCTGCCCGTCCTGAAGCAGGTACTGTTCCGCCCGGCGCAGAATGGCTTCCGGCAGGCCGTGTTCGCGGGCCACGTCCAGGGCCTGACTGGCCCCCACCTGATCGTAGGCCAGGCGGAAGAGGGGCTTCTTGCTCTGGGGATCAAAAAGTACAGAGGCGGCCCGTGCGCCCTCTCGGGTCAGGGCATAGCTTTTGAGTGCCGGGAAGTGGGTGGCGGCCAGCACATAGGTCTGCTTGGCCAGCAGCTCGTCCAGAACCGCCTGCGCCAGCGCCGCCCCCTGGGCAGGATCGGTGCCGGCGCCGAATTCATCCAGCAGTACTAGACCCTGGGCGTCAAGGTGCTTCCACGCCTTGCCGAGATGCTGAATCTGGGCCGTGAAGGTGGAAACATTGTCCGCCAGGCTCTGTTCGTCACCGATGAAGGCGTCCACGCGCGAGAACCACGGCAGGTGCGAGCCGGGGCCGGCCGGCACGGGCAGGCCGCTGAGGGTCATGGCCACCATGAGTCCCAGGGTCTTGAGGCAGACGGTCTTGCCGCCGGCATTGCCGCCGGTGATGATCAGGGCGTGCTCGCCGGGCCGCAGAATGATGTCCAGCGGCCGCACACGCTGCCGTGCCGCATCCTTGTCGGCCTGCCGGCTGCGCTCGCTGGCGGGCGCATCGTCCGGGCGCCCCAGCAGAAGCAGGGGATGGCGCGCTTCCCGCAGGCAGATGCCTTCTTCCGCCGGGGTCAGGGGCACGCAGCGGCCGTCAAAGGATTCGGCCAGGCGGCGCTTGGCCTGGAGCAGGTCCAGCCCGGCCAGCAGATCCAGGGCGGCACGGGCATTGGGCAGCTCGGCCAGCAGCAGCGAGCGCAGATAGGCCAGAATCTTCTGCTCTTCCTCGCGTTCCTCACGCTTGAGTTCCTGCAGGCGGTTATTGATTTCCACCAGGAACATGGGTTCGAAATAGCAGGTTTCGCCGGTCTGCGACCAGTCGTGAATGATGCCCTGCATGCGTCCCTTGAAATTGGCCTTGAGCGGCAGCACATAGCGGTCGGACGAAAGGGTCATGAACTCGTCCTGCAGATAGGCCAGCATATTGTACTGCACGGCATAGTCCTTGACCTTGCGCATGCAGCTCTGATGCAGGCGGCGCAGTTCGGAGCGCACCTGATGCAGCTCGGGCGAGCTTTCATCACGGATGAAACCGTCATCGGACAGGCAGCGGTTGAGGGCTGCCGTCAGCTGCACGGGCAGGGGGCTTGCCTGGGCAAAGGCCAGCAGATGCGGCCACTGGCGCTCCGCCTCGTCAACGGCAATGGACTGCACGGCTGCCTGGGCCAGCCGCAGCACCTCGCGCAAGGCCCAGAAGGCATCGGTATCCGGCTGGGCGTGGGGGCGTTCCACGGCCCGGAGCAGTCCGCTCACGTCGGGAAAGGAGGTCAGGCTGAAGCCGCCGTCGCCCAGGGGGCGGGCGGCCCAGATGCGGGACTCCTCAAACAGGCGGGCTGCGTCGGTAACAGCCTGCGCATGGGGCAGGGGGCGGATGCTCAGGGCACGTTGGCGGCCTACGCCGGAACAGCAGTGCGCTGCCAGATGGGCGGTGATGGCATCAAATTCCAGAGCGGCAAGGGTTCGCGCGTGAATCATGGCAGAGTGGCGTGACGCCGGGTCAGGGTGAAGCGGGAGCGGCCGGACGTGCCGGCACAGCGGGACGGACAGGGGCGGCCCGCAGCCGATAGCGGGAAAAGGCCGCGCCGAAGCGCGGCCCTGTGATCAGCGGGCGGCGAGCCGGGCCTTGACGGCTTCGGACAGGGCCTTGCCGTCCACACGGCCCTTGTGGGTGGCCATGATGGCGGAAATGACCTTGCCCATGTCGCGGGGGGTGGTGGCGCCCACCGCGCTGATGGTGGTGTCGATGAGCTGGCTCAGTTCCTCGGGGCTGAGGGCCTTGGGCAGATAGTCCTGGATGATGGCCAGTTCCGCGGCTTCCTTGTCAGCCAGGTCGGTCCGGCCGGCAGCCGTGTACTGCTCGATGGAGTCCTGACGCTGCTTGCCTTCCTTGATGATGACATCCAGCATTTCCTCGTCGGACAGGGTTCCCCCGGGCCGGCGCAGGTCCACCAGACGGTTCTTGACCGCCGTCTTGAGCAGGCGCAGCACGCCCACGCGCACGGCATCCTTGGCCTTGTAGGCCTGCACGTAATCCTTGTCGATCTGTTCAAACAGACTCATGCACGTAACCTCGTGAAGGGGAGGCGCGCGGCACTCCCGTAAAAACGGAAAAGCGGGAAGCCCTTTCCAGGCCCCCCGCATACGGACAGCGTTGTTCACGCCCCGTGGGGACGTGAAGACGACATTACGCCGCGTTCATCTTGCGCATTTTCTTCATCAGGCGCTTACGGGCAGCGGCCTTCTTCTTCTTGCGCATCACGCTGGGCTTTTCGTAGTGCTGACGCTTCTTCATTTCGGACAGCACACCGGCCTTTTCCACCTGCTTCTTGAAGCGGCGCAGCGCGATATCGAAATTGTAATCGTCTTCGTTGAGGAACACTCCGGGCACAGTCATCACCCCCTTTTTTTTCAGGGCTCCGGCCGTGGCCGGGCGTGTGGCAGATATCTGCCGCCGTGTTTACACGGAAGAGTTCTTTTATGGCAGGTCAAGGGAAAAAGCAAGCGCTTTTTGCTGACCGCCAAAAATTTTTTTTCGCCGTGTCTAGGCGTCGTTCCTGCTGCGCAGGCTTTCCCGGAGCAGCTTGCCGGCCGTCAGGCGTATCTGCTTGCCGGCCGGAATGACCAGCGGCTGGCCGGTCTGCGGATTGCGCCCCTGACGGGCCTTGCGGTTTTCAATGCTGAAGGTACCGAAGCCGGTGAGCGTAAGGTGCGATTCTTCCACAAGGCTTTCCTGCACAGTGTGCAAAAAGGCATTGAGCACGCGTTCCGCGGCAGCCTTGGTAAGATTGGCGCGAACGGCAATGGTTTCCACAAATTCGGCTTTTGTCATCTCTTCTTCCTCCCGGCGCGCACGCCTTCCCCCTGGAATCCCGTGCCTTTTCCGGGTACAGGGTGGGGAAACAGGTGTGGCGCGCTTGTCACATTCGGGGCTGTTCCTGGCAGGCCCACAGACTGGCCAGGCGGTGAAAATCAGTCACGGCAAGCTGTTCCGGCCGCAGGGACGGGCCGATGCCGCTGTCTTCCAGGGCTGCTTCCAGCGCCGGCTGGCCGCAGCGGCGAACAATGCCGCCCAGCTGCTTGCGGCGCTGCTGAAAGCACAGCTTGAGCAGGCGGGACAGATGTGCCGTGTGAACGGGCCGCGCTGCGTCGTCCTGGGGCATAAAGGAAAGCACGGCCGAATCCACCTTGGGAGGCGGGCTGAAGGCCCCCGGCCCCACCACAAATTCCAGACGCGGCTGCACAAAACTCTGCACCCACACGGAAAGCGCCCCGTACTGTCCCGAACCAGGCTGTGCAGCCAGGCGCTGGCCTACCTCCTTCTGCACCATGAAGACACCGCGCACCATGCCCCGGGCCTGCGCCACCATGTCCCAGAGCATGGGAGAGGCAACATTATAGGGCAGATTGCCGGCAATCTTCCACGGATTGGCTGGTGAAATGCGAAACCACGGAAAGCGGAGGGCATCCATCAGCACGGCTTGCGTATGCGGACCGGCCAGGCGCTGCCGCTCCACGGCCCAGTAGCGGTCCTTTTCCAGCAGCAGCAGGCGGCTGTGCGGCTGCTCTTCCAGCGCCCGGGTCAGGGCGCCGGGGCCGGGGCCGATTTCCAGCAGCCGGTCCTGGGGCTGCGGCAGCACCAGCTCGGCAATGCGCCGGCAGATGTGCTCGTGCTTCAGAAAGTGCTGTCCCAGACTTTTCTTGGCAGCCGGGCGGGGGGTATGCGCGTTCATGACAGTGAGGCCACCGGCGGATGCTTAGGGCAGGTCAAAGCGGTCAAAGGACAGCATGAGGCCGGCACGTCCCTGGGTTGCCGAGCGCAGCTGGGTGGAAAAGCCGAAGAGCTTGCGCAGGGGGGCCGTGGCCTGAATCACCTTGCGTCCGGCCTGGTCGCGCAGATCGTCCACCTTGCCGCCACAGGTGCCCAGCAGGCTGATGGCTGCCCCCAGGAAGTCGTCGGGCACGCTGATTTCCACCTTCATGATGGGTTCAAGCGTCACGGGTGAGGCAGCGGCCACGGCCTCGCGCAGGGCCTGGCCGGCGGCCATGTGGGTACCGGGTACGGTGGTCAGCCCTTCGGTCCGCTCCACCAGATCAAGGCAGACCTCCACATCTTCCAGCGGATAGCCGGTGCGCTCGCCACTTTGCAGGGCATCGTTCACTCCGGAAAGGGCCGCTTCCAGCAGAACGCGGGGCAGCAGGCGGGCCGCTTCCTGATGATCCTGCGGCAGAAAGTCGCCCACGCGAACCAGGTTGCCCGCTCCACGCTGGCGCGGCGAGACGCTGAGGCGCACATGTCCCTGATGATGTTCCTTGCCCAGGTCCCGTTCAAAGCACACATCGGCCTGTCCCTGCCGGCGTATGGTCTCGCGCAGGATGACCTGCGGATGTCCCGCCCGGGGACTGATGCCGTATTCGCGGCGCATGCGCTCCAGCAGCACATCCAGATGCAGCTCTCCCATGCCGGACACCATGCGGCAGCCGGATTCCTCGTCCTGCTTCACCAGGAGGGTGGGGTCTTCGGCGGCATAGCGTTCCAGGGCCTCGTCCAGCAGCTTGCCCTCGTCGGCATTGCGCGGCTCCAGGGCCAGGGTAATGACCGGTGCGGAATTGTGTATGGTTTCCAGCCTGATCCGGCGCTGGCGGGACGTGAAGGTTTCGCCCGTATGGGCCGAACGCAGGCCGATAACGCTGACGATATCGCCGGCACAGGCGCTTTCCAGCTGTTCGCGGCGATCGGCGTGCATGCGGTAGATGCGTCCCACCCGGTCTTCGCACCCTGCATTGACATTGCACAGGCTGTCGCCCTCGTGCAGGGTTCCGGCATAGAGGCGCAGGAAGCAGAGCTTGCGGCCGTTTTCCATGAGGACCTTGAACACCAGGGCAGCCAGCGGCGCCGCCGCATCGGCCGGGATGGGAACGTCCTTGCCGTCGGCATTCCGACCCAGGGGAGCGGGAACATCCTGCGGCGACGGCAGCAGGGCGCATACCCCGTCCAGCAGGGGCTGCACACCGCTGTTGCGCAGGGCCGACCCGCAGAAAACCGGCGTAACGGCACGTGCCAGGGTGGCACGGCGCAGGGCCTGCATGGCCTCGTCCACCGTGGGCTGTCCCCCCAGGTAACACTCCAGAAAGGCATCGTCAGCCTCGGCCAGCTTTTCCAGCAGGAATTCCCGCCAGCGCCCGCACAGGGCCAGGGCCTCCTCGCCGGCGTCCGCCACGGGAAGGCGGGTGATGGTGCGCCCCTGGTCTTCCTGCGCAAAGGTGAGCGCTTCTTCGTGCAGCAGGTCCACCAGCCCCCGGAAGGCTTCGCCCTGTCCCAGGGGCACGGTCAGCGGCAGGGGGTTGGCGCCCAGGCGCTGGCGCATGGCGTCCAGAACGGCCTCGAAGTCCGCGCCCAGCCGGTCTATCTTGTTGATGAAGGCCAGCTTGGGGACCCCGAAATGTTCCGACTGGCGCCAGACCGTTTCGGACTGCGGCTCCACACCGGCCACAGCGCAGAACACCCCCACGGCGCCGTCCAGCACGCGCAGGCAGCGTTCCACCTCGATGGTGAAATCCACATGGCCGGGCGTATCGATGAGATTGATGGTGTGGCCGTTCCACTGGCAGGAGGTACAGGCCGAGGTGATGGTAATGCCGCGCTCCTGCTCCTCGGGCAGATAATCCATGGTGGCCGTGCCCTCGTGGACCTCGCCCAGCCGGTGAATCTTGTGGCTGTAGAAGAGCATGCGTTCCGAAAGGGTGGTCTTGCCCGCATCAATGTGGGCAATGATGCCGATATTGCGGATATCTTTCATGCGCGGGGTCTCCACGGGCTAGAGCAGGCCGAAGGCGCCGCAGCGCAGGCTGAAGAAGGCCGGCGTCAGCCCGAAGTGCAGCCAGAAGCCCTCGCAGCCCGGCGTCAGGGCCAGGGGGGCCACATGACTGAAGGGGCGCTTTTCGGTCAGGCGGCAGTGGGCGCGGGCGGCCTCGGGCGTGGTATAGATGGCGGCGGGGACCTCGGCTAGGGCCGCCGTGCGGGCGCGCTTGATGCAGCCCTCGCCATGGGCGAGAACCAGAGCATCCATGTCGAAACATTCCGGATGGGGCAGGGCCAGGGCCGGGGCCACGGTTTCCTCAAACAGGGGAATCTGCTGGCTGCGCGCGCTCTGGCCGATCATGTCCAGCTCGCCCTTGTGCAGCAGCACCAGACGCCCCGGTCCGGTGGGGATTTCTTCCATCAGGCGGCAGAGGGCAGCTTCCTCCAGCTGAAAGATATCTTCCACGCCGCAGAGTTCCAGGGCCAGCAGGGCCTGGGGCGATGGCGCGGCCGAGCCGACACAGACCGCGGCCAGCAGGGGAACCTGCGCCAGCAGGGCAGGCATGCAGGCCGCCGCAAGACGGGCCGCTGCCGCATAGGCCGGCGTAAAGGCCACAATGGCCCAGGGGGCGGGCTGGCGGGACATTTCCAGCCAGAAACCGCTCAGCGAGTCCCGCCAGTGCCGTTCCTCCTGCTGCACGGGGAGGCCGTAATACTGCCGGGCCAGGGCCAGTCCGGTCTTGATCATGGCGCGTCCGCTGGCGGGAATGGCCTCATAGGCAGCGGCAACGGCCTGATCCGGTACGCGGGCCGCATCCAGCCACTGGGGCCAGGCGGACGGGGCGGACATGTCCAACGTCTCGTGAAGCTGTGTTGTCATGGGACCTCGCAGAGAGCTTTGCATACAAAAAACAGCCTCCATGCCGGTGCGGCGGCACCAACGCATGCTGCGGCAGGGGCGGGCGACACGGCCCGCCCAGGAAGCATAACAGCTGCGGACCGTTCGCGCTAGTCCGGGAGGAGGGGGGACCACCGCCAGACGGAACGCCGGCACCGCCACGCGCATGAACGACGAAACGGGCCTTTCCCGCAGGAAAGGCCCTGCCGGCGGGAATGGCCGGAAAAGCACGAGGGAAACATGCCGGCATGCAGGCCAGGGCCTGTTCACGCGATGGTGCCGCACCGGGCATGCGCAGGATGCTTCCGCACGGTACCGGGCATGTCCGGCGCTGGCGGTATCGGTTCGCGACAGTACGTCTCCGGCGCGTGCCGTCCCGCATATCCCGTGAAAACGGGCGTTCCGGGCAGGAGAAGGCACGAGTCCGTGTGGCCCGCCGGCAGGAAACGCCGGTTCCCCTTTTCGAAAGGGCCTCCTGCGTCAGGCGCTAGCGCGCTTCCTCGTAACGCAGGGCGGTATGCTCCCGCATTTTGGCGGCTAGTTCCGCATCGCTGATCCTGCTGGCGGCCAGAGCCGCCCAGGGCAGGGTTTCCTTGTCCTGGCTGGCCTCGTGGCAGATGGTTACCAGGCTGGCATCGCGCAGGGCGGGATTTTCCACGGCCAGCGCCGCGGCGCAGGCTGCGTCAAAGCGGTCCTTCTTCAGGGCGTCGCGCACCAGCAGCTTGCGGCGCTCGTCCTTGTGGGCGGGGGCGTCTCTGGTCAGCACAATGGCCGCCAGTTCCTGCGACAGGGGATCGCCCCGTGTATCCTGCACAAAGGCCTGGACAAGCTGTTCCCGCCGGGCCATCTCCTTTTCCAGTTCCGGGGGCAGGGTTTCGGTACCGTCACAGGCGGAAAGGCCGGCAGTGAGCAGCAGGGCTGCCAGAAGAAAAAGGATGTTGCGCATGGGTCCTCCAGCACGAAAGGGCAAAGGCTACTCCCGGTCCTTCAGCCACTGGCGCAGCTGCTCCAGCTGCCGGGCCACGGAGCGGGGGCCGGTTCCCGCCGGCGTCTCGCGGCGGCGCACGGCGGCGTCATAATCCAGAACGGCGTAGACGTCTTCCCCGATGCGCGCGTCAAGGGCGCGCAGCTGTTCCAGGGACAGGTCTTCCAGGCCCTTGCCTTCCTTTTCGGCCAGGGCTACGGCATGGCCGGTCACATGGTGGGCCTCGCGGAAGGGCAGGCCCTTGCCCACCAGATAGTCGGCCAGTTCCGTGGCATTGAGGAAGCCCCGGGCGCAGGCAGCGCGCATGCGATCGGTGCGGAAGGTGGTTTCGTCAAGCATGCCGGCCATGAGGGCAAGGGAGGATTCCACCGTGCGGTCCGTATCCAGGAACCCTTCCTTGTCTTCCTGCAGGTCCCGGTTGTAGGTCAGGGGCAGGCCCTTGACAACGGTGAGCATGGCCATGAGCGCGCCATAGACGCGGCCGGTCTTGCCACGCATGAGTTCGGCCACATCGGGATTTTTCTTCTGCGGCATGATGGAGGAGCCGGTGGAATAGCCGTCGGACAGGCTCACGAAACCAAAGGACGGATTGGCCCAGAGGATGATTTCCTCACACAGGCGCGACAGATGAGCCATGATGCAGGAGGCGGCAAAGAGCGATTCCAGCACGAAATCCCTGTCGGAAACGCCGTCCATGGAATTGCCGTAGATGCGTTCAAAGCCCACTTCCTGGGCCACGCTCTGCGGGTCGAGGGGATAGGTGGTGCCGGCCAGGGCAGCGCAGCCCAGGGGCGAGATGCGCACCCGTTTGCGCACGTCGTCAAGCCGGTCCACATCGCGGGCGAACATCCAGGCATAGGCCAGCAGGTGATGGGCCAGGCTCACGGGCTGGGCCGGTTGCAGATGGGTGCAGCCGGGCAGAATATCGGCCTGGTGCCCGTCGGCACGGCGCACCAGCGTTGCCACCAGATGTTCGGCGGCCTTCTGCCAGGCGGCCAGACGGTCATTGACAAAAAGGCGGAAGGTCAGGCCCACCTGGTCATTGCGGCTGCGGCCGGTATGCAGCTTCTTGCCCGTATCTCCCACAATTTCGGTAAGGCGGGCTTCGATATTCATGTGCACATCTTCCAGCGCGGGTTTCCAGACAAAGGAGCCGTCTTCTATTTCCTTTTTCACGGCATCCAGCCCGTCCACCAGTATCTGGGCTTCCTGCGGGGTGATGACCCCCTGGCGGCCCAGCATGTGGGCATGGGCCTGCGAGGCGCGGATGTCCTGCGCATAGAGAGCGCGGTCATAGGTCTGAGAATCGGTATAGGCGGCCACGGCCTCTCTGGGGCCTTCGGCAAAGCGGCCGCCCCAGCTCTGGTTGGTGCTCATGTTCGGCTCACGGGAAAAAGGGTGAAGGAAGGCGGGCGGCCGAAGCCGCCCGCACAGGGAGACAGAACGGGGCTACTTGCCCATCTTGGCCTTGATGGCGGCATACATGCCGAGGCGCAGGCTGTTGAGGCGGATGAAGCCGGCGGCATCCTTGTGATCGTAGTTGCCGCCCTCGAAGGTGGCCAGGTCTTCGGAGAAGAGCGAGTAGGGAGAGGTGCGGCACAGGGGCCACACGCCGCCCTTGTAGAGCTTGGCCTTCACCGTACCGGTGACGGTTTCCTGCGACTTGTCGAAGAAGGCCTGCATGGCTTCGCGTTCGGGGGAGAACCAGTAGCCGTTGTAGATGGCGTGGGAGAAGGGCACGGACAGCTGGTCACGGATGGCCAGCAGCTCGCGGTCCATGCAGATGCCTTCCAGGTCGCGGTGCAGGGCAAACAGCAGGGTGCCGGCGGGATTTTCGTACACGCCGCGGCACTTCATGCCCACGTAGCGGTTTTCCACCATGTCGTCCCGGCCGATGCCGTGCTTGCCCGCCTTTTCGGCCAGCACGCGGATGACATTGTACGGCGAGAGCTTTTCGCCGTTGACGGACACGGGATTGCCGGCCTCGAAGCCCACTTCGATGATTTCCGGCTCATTGGGGGCCAGCTCCACGGGAACGCAGCGTTCATGGCAGGATTCGTGCGGGGCATTGGCCGGATTTTCCAGTTCGCTGCCTTCGAAGCTGGTGTGCAGCATGTTGGCATCCATGCTGTAGCGCTTGGCAGCGGAGGAAATGGGAATGCCGTGCTTTTCGGCAAAGGCGTTGAGCGCCGTGCGGGACATGAGGTCCCATTCGCGCCAGGGCGCAATGACCTTGATGTCCGGGGCCAGGGCCTTGGCCGAGAATTCAAAGCGCACCTGGTCATTGCCCTTGCCGGTGGCGCCGTGGGAAATGGCGTCGGCACCTTCCTTGCGGGCAATGTCGATGAGGGCCTTGGTGATGCAGGGGCGGGCAATGGAGGTGCCCAGCATGTAGCGGTTTTCGTAGCGGGCCGCGCCGCGCATCATGGGAAAGACGTAGTTGGCCGCCATTTCCTCGCGCAGGTCCACCACATAGGCCTTGCTGGCGCCGGTCTTGTAGGCCTTGGCTTCCACGCCGCTCAGGTCTTCGGGCTGGCCGAGATTGGCCGTGCAGGTGATAACCTCGCAGTGGTAGGTTTCAATAAGCCATTTGAGGATAACGGAAGTATCCAGCCCGCCGGAATAGGCGAGCACCACTTTTTTGATTTTGTTGCTCATGGGCAGCCTCGCTAGAAAATTTGGGCATTCAGTATCGCCCCAAAGCATTTTTTTGGCAAGTCCCGGCAGAGGCATCGCCATGAACGGCAAAAGCGGGTAGACTGGGAGAAGGCCGGCCCGTTCCGGCAGGAGAACTGCCGTGCGGCACATCTCCGCTTGACGGACGGGCAGGCAGCGGATAGAAGAAATCGTTTTGACCGGATGACACTTGCGCAAGGGGCCAGTGGGGCGGCGCAAGGCTTTCCAAGGGGCAGGGCCGCACCCTGCGATACTTCCAAACCACAGGAATATCCCATGCCCAAACGCACGGATTTACACAAGATTATGGTTATAGGGGCCGGGCCGATCATCATCGGCCAGGGGTGCGAGTTTGACTATTCCGGCTCGCAGGCAGTCAAGGCCCTGAAGGAAGAGGGGTATCAGGTCGTGCTGGTGAACTCCAATCCTGCCACCATCATGACCGACCCCCACATGGCCGATGCCACCTACGTGGAACCCATTGAGCGCAACACGCTTGCGGCCATCATCCGCAAGGAACGCCCCGATGCCCTCCTGCCCACCCTTGGCGGACAGACGGCCCTCAACGCCGCTCTCGGCCTTGCCCGGAGCGGCATTTTGGCGGAATACGGGGTGGAACTCATCGGCGCCAATGCCGAAGTCATCGAAAAGGCCGAAAGCCGCGAACAGTTCCGCCAGGCCATGGAAAACATCGGCCTTACCGTGCCGGCCAGCGGCATTGCCCGCAATATGGATGATGTCCGCCGCCTGGGGGACATCCTGCCCTTCCCCCTCATTGTACGGCCGGCCTTCACCCTGGGCGGCACCGGCGGTGGCGTGGCCTACAATATGTCCGATCTGGAAGAGGTGGCTGCCCGCGGTCTGGCGGCCAGCCCCACCTCGGAAGTCATGATCGAGCAGAGCGTGCTGGGCTGGAAGGAATTCGAAATGGAAGTGGTGCGCGACAAGAAGGACAATTGCGTCATTGTCTGCTCCATTGAAAATTTCGATGCCATGGGGGTGCATACGGGAGACTCCATCACCGTGGCGCCGGCACAGACCCTCACCGATGTGGAATACCAGAAGATGCGCGATGCCTCCCTGGCCATCATGCGCGAAATCGGGGTGGAAACCGGCGGCAGCAACGTGCAGTTCGGCATCAATCCCCGCAATGGCGACATGGTGGTCATCGAGATGAACCCCCGCGTGTCCCGCTCGTCGGCGCTGGCGTCCAAGGCCACGGGCTTTCCCATTGCCAAGATCGCGGCCAAGCTGGCCGTGGGCTACACCCTGGATGAACTGCGCAACGACATTACCCGCGAGACGGCGGCCAGCTTCGAGCCGGCCATCGACTACTGCGTGGTCAAGATTCCGCGCTTTACCTTTGAAAAGTTCCCCGGTGCCAAGGATGAGCTGACCACGTCCATGAAGAGCGTGGGCGAGGCCATGAGCATTGGCCGCACCTTCAAGGAAGCGCTGCAGAAGGGCCTGCGCTCCATGGAAATCGGCGCGTCCGGTCTGGGCTTCAATTTCCGTGCCGAGCTGCCGGATCGTGAAACCATTCTGCAGGGGCTGCGCACGCCCCATTCGCGCCGCATCTTTGATCTGCGCCGCGCCATGCTGGCCGGCATCAGCGAGGAAGAAATCTACGAGGCGTCGTCCATCGACCCCTGGTTCCTGCGCCAGCTGCGCGACATCGTGGACATGGAAAACCGCATCCGCGACTTTGGCCTGGCCAATGACATGACCCCGGCCAATGCCGATCTGGCCCCGCTGCTGCGCGAAGCCAAGGAATACGGCTTTTCCGACCGTCAGCTGGCCGAAATGTGGAAACGCCCGGAAACGGACATCCGCCGCCTGCGCAAGGAGCTGGGCATCATCCCCACCTTCTATCTGGTGGATACCTGCGCGGCGGAATTCGAAGCCTATACCCCCTATTACTACTCCACCTACGAGCGCGGACAGGAAGTGGAAAGCCGCGACTGCCGCAAGGTGGTCATTCTGGGCGGCGGCCCCAACCGCATCGGTCAGGGCATCGAATTCGACTACTGCTGCTGCCATGCCTCCTTTGCCCTGCGTGACGCCGGCGTCATGGCCATCATGGTCAATTCCAATCCCGAAACCGTGTCCACGGACTATGACACCTCGGACCGGCTCTATTTCGAGCCGCTGACCTTTGAAGATGTGATGAACATCATCGAAAAGGAAAAGCCCGAGGGCGTCATCGTGCAGTTCGGCGGGCAGACGCCGCTCAATCTGGCCGTGCCGCTCATGCGTGCCGGGGTGCCCATTCTTGGCACGTCCCCGGATGCCATCGACCGCGCCGAGGACCGGGAGCGCTTCCAGGCCCTCATCGAAAAGCTGGGGCTGCTCCAGCCGGACAACGGCACGGCCATGAGCCTGGAAGACGCCCTGGCCGTGGCCGAACGCATCACCTATCCCGTGGTGGTGCGCCCCAGCTACGTGCTGGGCGGCCGTGCCATGGCCGTGGTCTATGACAAGGAAGAGCTGAGCGAATACTTTGCGGAGCAGGTGCCCGAAAAGCCGGAACATCCCATCCTCATCGACAAGTTCCTGGAACATGCCGTGGAAGTGGATGTGGACGCCCTGTCCGACGGCAGCGACGTTTATGTGGCCGGCATCATGGAGCACATCGAGGAGGCGGGCATCCATTCGGGCGACTCGGCCTGCGTGCTGCCGCCCTTCTCCCTGTCCTATGATCATGTGGCCCTCATTGCTGCGCAGGCCGAGGCCCTGGCCCGCGAACTCAAGGTGGTGGGCCTCATGAACATCCAGTTTGCCGTCAAGGGCGATGATGTCTACATCCTGGAAGTGAACCCCCGCGCCTCGCGCACGGCGCCCTTTGTGTCCAAGGCCACCGGCGTGCCGCTGCCCTATCTGGCCACGCAGATCATGCTGGGCAAGACCCTGGAGGAACTGGACCCCTGGAGCATGCTGCGCGGCGGCTTTACCTGCGTCAAGGAAGCGGTGCTGCCCTTCCAGCGCTTCCCCGGCGTGGACATCATCCTCGGCCCTGAAATGCACTCCACCGGCGAGGTCATGGGCATGGGCACCAACTTCCCCGATGCCTTCATGAAAAGCCAGCTTGGCGCGGGCCAGTCCCTGCCGCAGAGCGGCAACGTCTTCCTGTCGGTCAATGATCGCGACAAGCCCCTGCTGCCCGAGGTGGCGGCCATGTTTGCGGAGCTGGGCTTCCACCTGCTGGCCACGCGCGGCACGGCCAAGCTGCTGCGCGAACACGGGCTGGAGGTGGAAGAGGTGCGCAAGGTCTATGAAGGACGGCCGCACATCGTGGATCGTATCGTCAATCATGAGATTGCCCTGGTGGTCAATACCGCCTCGGGCAAGAACACGGCCCGCGATTCCAAGTCCATCCGCCATGCGGCGGTGACCTATGGGGTGCCGTACTGCACCACGGTGGCCGGCGCCAAGGCCACGGCCATTGCCATTGGCAAGAAGAGCGATGGCATGCACGTGGAAAGCCTGCAGGAATACTACGCCCGCGAAGTGCGGAGGTAAGAGATGAAAGCGTTACTTGTGCTCGAAGACGGCTTCTGCCTGGAAGGCAAGTCCTTTACCGGCGAGTTTGAAACCGGCGGTGAAGTGATTTTCAATACCGGCATGACCGGCTATCAGGAAGTTCTCACCGACCCGTCCTACTACGGGCAGATGGTCTGCATGACCTATCCGCTCATCGGCAATTATGGCATCAATCCGCAGGACATGGAGTCCCCGCGCATCCATTTGCGCGCGCTGCTGGTCAAGGAATGCTGCAAGCAGCCTTCCAACTGGCGTGCCACCAAGTCGCTGCCGGCCTTTCTCAAGCAATGGGGCGTGCCCGGTCTGGAAGGCATCGATACCCGCGCGCTGACCCGGCACCTGCGCATCAACGGGGCCATGCGGGGCATCATTTCCACCCGGGACCTTGATCCGGTCTCGTTGCAGGCCAAGGCCCGGGCGCTGCCCAGCATGGAAGGGCAGAACCTTGTGCCCTATGTCTGCGCCAGAAAGCCCTATGTCCTGAATGGTGACCATACGGAAGAGGTTTCCTTCAACAGTCGCGGGGCCTATGCCTGGAAAGGGACGGGCATTCCGCTGCTGGTCTATGACTTTGGCGTGAAATGGAACATTCTGCGCCTGCTGGCGCAGGCCGGTTTTGAGGTGGTGGCCGTGCCGCCCACCTTTACGGTGGAGCAGGCCAAAGCCAGCGGCGCCCGGGCCATCTTTCTGTCCAACGGCCCCGGCGACCCGGCAACTCTGCAAGGCGAAATCGAGATCATTCGCGGGCTTGTGCAGGAATTTCCCGTTACCGGCATCTGCCTCGGGCACCAGCTGCTCGGTCATGCCCTGGGGGGAACCACGGCCAAACTCAAGTTCGGGCATCATGGCTGCAACCATCCCGTCAAGGACCTGACCACCGGACGCATCGAAATCTCCTCGCAGAACCATGGCTTCCATGTGGTGCTTGATGGCGTGGAGGATGTGGAAGTGACCCATATCAACCTCAACGACCAGACCCTGGAAGGCATGCGCCACAAGACGCTGCCGGTCATGAGCGTGCAGTACCATCCCGAGGCCGCCGCCGGCCCCCATGATGGGCGTTACCTCTTTGACCGCTTTTTCCAGATGGCCAGCGCGGCTACTAAAGACTAGATCGCGCTGCATGCCGATGTCACACGGGGGAGCTGCTGCATGGCGGCTCTCCCGTTTTTTTTTGCGGCGCAGGCCACTGTGCGGGAAAGGCATATGCCACGGGGGCGCAGGGCATCCGCAATGCCTTTGGACGGGCCGGCATATGCCCGCGGCTGCGAAGGAACCCGGCGCAGGGCGCATGAGGCCAGCCTGCTGTCTGGTGGCGTGCCCGGCCCACGCCCAGCGGCATACTTGCCAAGATGACGGGATGTAGGCTATAGCGGCGTAAGAGGTACCTCCCGCTTTGGCATGTGCAGAAGGCGGAGGGCGGGATGTTCCCGCGCAGCCTCCAGACCAAGAGGAGTCTTGACGTGAAGAAAACCATCGCTGCGCTGGCATTGATGCTTACGTTGGCAATGGGGGCTTCCACGCAGGCCGCACCACGGAGCAATCCCGTGGACCAGTTCACGGGTACGGTGTGGCAGGCGACCAGCCCGGACAACAAGGCCGCATTTCTTTTTGGCGTGGAATCGGCCATTACGGTGGAATACTTTGTGAACAGCAAGGCCGCCGAAAAGGCTGCCAAGGAAGGAAAGGCCCCGGCTTCCAACCTCTCGCCCTTTGAAAAGGGTTGGATGACCGCCATGAAGGATGTGAGCCGCCGCCAGATCATCGAAAAGATTGATGCCTGGTATGCTGCCAATCCCGACAAGCTGGATACGCCGGTCATGACGGCCATCTGGATTGTGTTTATCAAGCCGACACTGGCCTCCGCTGCTGCAAAGTAGCCAGGCCATACGAGGAGTCTTTTTTATGAAAAAGCTGTTTGCGGGCGCCCTGCTCGTCGTCATGTGTGTTGGTGGCTTTGGCTGCACCAATATGAGCCGTACCCAGCAGGGTGTGGCCAGCGGTGCGGCCCTTGGTGCGCTTGGCGGCGCCGGTGTGGCGGCCATTTCCGGCGGCTCCGCCGGCTGGGGCGCACTGGCCGGCGCCGGTGTGGGTGCGCTGGCCGGCGGCATTGTTGGTAACAGCCAGGAACGCCGTTCTCATCACTGGTAAAAAAGCGTACAGCAGAGGGTGACCTCTGGCTGGTGATGCAGGGGGGACCGGACATCCGGTTCCCCCTTTTTTTACGGGTGGGGCCGGCGGCGGCTTTGCCGTCGTTGCCGCATGGCGCATGGGCCAGACCGCGCCATCTGCCCGGCAAGTCCGGCAGACGAGGCAAGGCAGGCTATGGGCTTTGCAAGCGTGCCGCGCGGCATGGCCGCAGGGACTGCCCCTGACGACAGAAGCGGCACGGTAGGGGATACCGTGCCGCTTCCTGCCAGTATGGCGTGTGAGAGGAGATCAGGAGGCCTGCTGCTGTTCTCTGGCGGCCCGGGCGCGATTGGTTTCCCGGATGTCCTGAATGGCGGCACGGGTGGCCTTCATGACGGAGATACGCCACCAGGTATGGAAGGCAAAGCCCAGCAGGATGATTTCCGTAAAGAAGAAGAACAGCCACTGCAGATGTGTGTCAGGCGCGCTGATGTCGCTTTCCGTATTCATCCAGTAGTTGGCAAGGGCCTGGCGTTCTTCCGGTTCGATGGTATCCATGGCCTTCTTCAGAATATTGAAGAGAACGGGCCAGTCCTTGCGCACGGCAATGGCATGCCCGTAGCTGGATTCCACGCTGCCCACGGCCTCGATTTGCAGGATGCCGGCCGTATGAATCTTTTCCTTCAGGTTGAATTCATAGTCCACGATGGCGTCAGCCTCGCCATTGACCACGGCCTTGAGGGCATCCACGGTGGTGGGGTAGGGGCAGACCACCACTTCGGGGTGATGTTCCAGCAAGAAGTCATGCCAGGCATAGGCGGCCACCACGGCTACCCGCTTGTCGTGCAGGTCGGCCATGCTGATGTCCATGAAGCCGGAATCGCGCCGGGCCATGATGACGCCGGGTTCGTTGATATACGGCTCGGTAAAGAGCATGTATTCGCTGCGCCGGGCCGTCTGGGCGGCGGCCATGTACACATCCACCACGCGGGCCTGGGCATGCAGCTCGGTCTGTGCCCAGTCGCTGAGGCGCAGGGGCACGAAGGTGATACCGGTCAGGTGATGCAGCAGCCGCATGTAGTCCCCGCCAAGGCCGGAATACTGCCCGCGGCCATCAAAGGTTTCGATGGGGTAGAAATAGGGGTCAACCCCAACGGAAACCGGACCGTGGCTGGTGATCCAGGCCTGTTCTTCGGGGGTCAGCTTGTTGATGATGGGTTTCTTGTCCGCAATCAGCTCATCCACAACACGGGTCTTTTCCTGAAAGACAGACGGAAAAAAGGTTTCAAGACCGATATATACCTGAACAATGGTCAGGAGAAAGGCCAGAATAATCGAGAGAAGCAGGCGCATTCCATATCTCCGATAACGGGCACCAGCCGCGTCCAGTCAGCGCAGGGGCATGCCGGCGGGTGCCGTGGGTTTTGTGCATGAACGGGTAGGGCTGCGGGTCAGCTGCCGGCAGGGCAAGCCCGCGGCAGACGGGGCAGGCGGTCACGGCCGGCCGGACCCTACATGATGTCCTCATCATCCTCCATGGTATCAAAGAGCACTTCCTGCTCAGCCTTGCCAAAGAGCAGATAGCGCATGGTCGAATGCGGGATGGCCAGCAGTTCCTGCTGCTTGCCGATGAAGAAAATGGCGCCCAGGGTCACCCAGGCAAAGAGCATGCACCAGTTGGGGACATTGATGGCAACGGGGGAGCTGGGCACCATGAGCAGGCCGATGCAGATGACGGAGGTCATGGCGCCCATGATGCAGACCGGCTTGCCCCAGGTGGATTCGCGCAGTTCGGGATGGGCCTCAAGATACTTGCGCGCGGTGAGGCAGGTGAAAAGGTAGGCCAGGGCCGTGCCAATGGAGGACATGGACACGATCCAGTCCAGGGCGGGGCGGCCGAACCAGGGCACGATGAGCGTCAGCACCGTGATGAAGACCACGCTCTTCCAGGCCGTATTGTACTTGGGGTGCACTTCGGAGAAGAAGTTCGGCAAAAACTTGCTGCGCCCCATGCTGAAGAGCAGGCGGGTGGTGGCCATGAAAAAGCCGTTCATGCCGGTAAGGATGCCGGCCAGCACCGGCACGGCCAGGGCCACGCCGCCCCAGCGTCCGAAGACCTGGTCGGCCACCCAGCCGGTAGCCCAGGAGTGGTTGGCGGCCAGCAGTTCCTTGTAGGGAATGAGACCGGCCACGGACAGGGTGACCAGGGCATAGATGATGGCGCCGCAGATGATGGACAGCAGCATGAGGTCGCGGGCCTTACTGGGCGAAAAAGCAAATTCTTCCGCTGTCTGCGGGATGGTGTCAAAGCCCACGAACAGCCATGGCGTCAGGGCCAGGACCATCATGACACAGGCAATGGGCGAACGGTTTTCCGCAAAGAACGGCTTGAGGTTTTCGATGCTGGCCGTATCGGCGGCAGCCGTGCCGCCTGCCAACACCAGCACGCCGATGGTCAGGGCAAAGGCCAGAAATACCTGGATGGTGCTGGCGGCGTCCACGCCACGGAAGTTCATGTAGCCGAAGCCGATGAGAATGACGGTGATGTAGCCTACCTCGCTGAGGTAGATGTCCCAGTCAAGCACGGTATACAGGTAGCCGAACTGTATGCTTGATCCGAAGAGAAAGCGGACCAGCAGGATGATGGCCGTGGCATTGGCGGCAATGACGCAGATATAGCTCAGCACCAGTGCCCAGCCGCAGATGAAGGCGCCCTTGGAGCCGAAGCCGGCATAGGCGTAGGCAAAGGCGCCACCGGCCACAGGATAGGGTTTGATAAGAAAGCTGTAGGTCAGCGCCACGACGCACTGGAACAGTGCGCCGACGAAAAAGGCGATGACGGTGCCGATGGGTCCCGCATTGGGCAGAAAGGTGATGCCGGGCAGCATGAAGCAGCCCCAGCCCACAATGGCACCAAGGGCGAGAGCCAGAACTTCGGTGGGGCCAAGGGTCTTGGCAAGTTCTTCACGAACTTCATTCATCAGTTCGTTCTTGTTGGCGAATTCCCCCATTTGTACCTCCACTGGTATGACTTGTTCAAAAAAGAACGAATAACCATGTACAGTCAAAATCCTTGAAAGTCAAGGAATGCTGCCAGTTGAGCATGTATGTGCTCAGCAGATCAGCCAATCTTGAGAAGCATTGTGCCACAACACACAAGCAGTACGGCAAGTCCCCGGACGAGCGTCAGGCGTTCACCAAGAAAGATGACGGCCATGAGCATGCCGAAAATCACCGAGGTTTCGCGCAGGGCCGCCACCATGGCGATGGGGGCCATGGTCATGGCCCAGATGGCTATGCCGTAGGATCCCAGTCCGGCCAGGCCGCCGGCAATGCCCACCAGGGCACGGCGCCGCAGATAGGGCAGGTAGGCCCGCCCGTGACGCCAGAAAACGTAAATGTGCAGGGGAAAGATATTGAGAAAGAATATCCAGCAGGCATAGGTCACCCCGTCATGGGCCGTGGTGGCGCCAAAGCCGTCGGCCAGGGTGTAGCCCATGATGACAAAGGAGGTGCGCAGGGAAACGAGGATACCGTGCAGGCTGGCGCTGCGGCGGAAATTGTCCAGCGTGAGCACCAGAATGCCGCCGCAGAGTATGGCCACGCCACACCAGGCAAGCGGCGGCAGCGACTGCCCCAGGCAGAGCATGACAAGGGAGGTGAGCAGAGGCGCACAGCCGCGCATGATGGTGTAGCCGAGGGTGAGGTCCACCTCGTCATACGCGGCGGAAATGCAGATGTAGTAGGTCAGGTGGCAGCAGCAGGAAAGCAGCAGGTAGGGCCAGCAGGCAGCAGGCAGCGGCGGCAGAAAGGGCAGGATGAGCAGTGCTCCCAGTCCGCCGCCCAGAGCATTCATGGCGGATTCAAAGAGCTTGTTGTCGCCACCCTTGACAATGATGTTCCAGGTGGCGTGCAGAAGGGCGGCTCCGAGAACCAGCAGCATGACATGGCTTGACATAAGCCCTCCAGTGGCGTGCAGGGAAGGGAGGAGTCTCTACTTCAAGCATATTGTCACAAACGGCTGGTCAACGCAATGCGAAACAAAAATGACGAATGTTCATAACACATGTCCCGGCAGACGGAAAAAGTCTGCCGGGACAATATGTTAGCGTATTTTTTTGTCAGTATGGAGCCTAGATTTTTTCCAGGGTGTACTGGCGGCTGCCCAGACCGATCTGCTCGCCGTAGCTCAGCTGCACATGTCCGCGGGTATAGGGCCAGCGGGCCGTGAACTTGTCGTCACCGGGCTGTACCTTCAGGGCAGGATCAAGGCAGGGCGCCTTGTTTACCAGGTCAAAACAGGCCTGATCCAGTGCCACGGGGTCCGTGGAGGCCAGCAGGCCGATGTCGGGCACCATGGGCATATCGCTCCAGGCCACACAGTCACAGTCAGGTGTGACATTCATCACAAAGTTGATGTAGCAGATGTGCTTTCTGCCCTTGACGGTGCCATAGGCGTATTCGGTCAGGCGCTCCACAAAGGGTTCCATTTCCGTGGCCCAGTCAATGCTGATGGCCTTGGTGGGACAGACCGTGATACATTCAAAGCAGCCGATGCAGCGCGAGGTATCCACATGGCTTTTCTTGTCCTGCAGGCTCAGGGCATGCTGGGGGCAGTTCCGGACGCACTTGCCGCAGCCCACGCAGATATTGTGATCCACGGAAACGTGCGTGCCGTGCTGATCGCGCTTGCCGCGTACCGAGGCGCCGCCCATGGCCAGATTCTTGATGGCGCCGCCAAAGCCGGCCATTTCGTGCCCCTTGAAGTGGGAAAGCACCACCATGCTGGGCGCCCGGCGGATTTCCCTGGCAATATGCACTTCCTTGAAGTGCTTGCAGTTGATGCGCACCGGCACATCGTTCTCCCCATAGAGACCGTCGGCAATGATCACGGGAGCATGCACAACCGCCGGCGTGAAGCCGTGGCTGTAGGCCGTTTGCAGATGGTCCACGGCATTGTGGCGCGTGCCGGAATACAGGGTGGTGGTGTCGGTCAGAAAGGGCTTACCGCCGGCGGCAAGCACCTTGTCCACCACCTGGCGCACAAGCGTGGGGTTGAGGTGGGTATCATTGCCATATTCGCCGAAATGCAGCTTGATGGCCGTGAGGTCATTCTTGCGGACCGTGCGCTTGAGACCCACGGCATCGCACAGGCGGGCCAGCTTGGCCAGCTTGCTGTCCTCGTGGGAGCGGCTGTGCATGTCGGCAAAGTAAACAGTGGCAGCCATAGTTCGTTCCTCCTTGCATGAAAGTGCGGGACAGATGGGCTGCGGACGCTTTTATTCACTATAGGCATCCGTGGCCCAGCTGTCACGAAAAAAGGCGTTTCCTGCGGCCCGGCGGGCTTACCAGCCGCGGCAGCGTGTCAGAAAATCCGCCGGTCGTCCATCCCGCAGCAGCACATAGCCTGCATGGCAGGCGGCCGTGGCGCAGGCATGATTGGGCAGGATGCGCAGGCGCGTGCCCACCGGCAGGTCCGGGCAGGCGGCGGGGCCGGGCATGGCCTGTGCGGGTGCCACAGGCCCGCAGCTGATGATGCCGTGCTCCTGATTGGTTTCACTGACGCGCAGGCCGGGCAGCAGCGTGCCGTCCTCACGGCAGACCAGACCGTAGCCCTGAAAGGGCCACTGTCGCGTCAGTCCCCTGTCCGCGGAAAGGGCCGTCCATCCGGCATCCACCACCAGACTGCCGTCACTGCGGCGTCTGCCCAGCACCGTGGTCAGGACGCTCAGGGCAATGTCGTCCAGGGTGCAGACGCCCAGACCGGCCATGGTCAGATCCATAAAGGGATAGACGCCGGCCCGGACTTCGGTGACACCGGCGGGATAGCGCCCCAGCAGGACCGTGGGCGTGGAGCCGGCGCTGACCACCGGGCAGGCATGGCCGGCCTCGCGCAGGCGGCGGGCAGCCAGCACAACGGCGTGCCCCTCCTGCTGGGCCAGCGTGGCACAGCGGTCCGTATGGGGCGCGTCATAGGCGCCCCCGGCATGGGTCAGCACCCCGCGCAGGCACAGGCCCGTGCTGCGCCGCAGCTGTTCCGCCGCGGCAGGCAGCTCGCTCCCCTCCGGGGCAAGACCGCTGCGGTGACCATCGCAGTCGATTTCCAGCAGCACGGGCAGGGGGCTGTCGTCGTTGGTTCGCAGGGATGCCAGCGCCGCATCCAGCAGGTGCACGCTTTCTGCGGCATCAAGCACCACGGACAGGTCCGCGCCCTGACGGCGCAGGGCCAGCACCCTGTCCAGCTTTTGCGGAACCATGCCCACCGCATAGCAGAGGTCCGTTATGCCGTGACGGAAAAAATAGTCGGCCTCGGCCAGGGTGGATACCGTGGCCGGTCCATGGGGCGACGCCATGCAGTGGCGGGCCAGCTCCGCATTCTTGACGGTCTTGAGATGCGGCCGCAGGCACAGTCCCTGCCGGCGCACATGGGCGGAAACTCTGGCGCAGTTGGCCAGCAGGCGGGTTTCGTCCAGCAGCAGACAGGGGGTGGGCAAGCGCTTGTCCCGCAGGGAAGAGGCAATGACGGTGGGCATGGGAACCTCACAGGGCAGCGGGAGCGGACAGGGCCAGCCGGCGCAGCTGGCGGGCGGCTTCCTCCGGGCAGTCCGTGGTGCAGTCCAGGCTGGCCAGGAGCGGGCCGCTGCGATGCTGCTGCTGGTGGGCATAGCATTTGTCATAATAGGTCAGCACGGCCCGTACGGCGTCTTCCAGCTGGCCGGCCCGCACCGCGGCGCAGCAGCGGGCAGTGGTTTCGCTGCCCAGACGGCGTTGCAGCTTTTGCAGGGCCGCGCACAGGGCCTCCTGGACGGCGGGGTTGTGTCCGTCGCCGCTGTAGATGCGCACAAGGCGGCGTATGCGGTCATCCAGGGGCAGATGCACCATGATCAGGGGGGAGGCGTCAATGTGATGGAAAAATTCCTCGCACAGGGTCACCTGGCCGATGCGGCGGCTTTCATCCTCCAGCCAGACGGGGCGCTGCGGGTCCAGCCGGCGCCACTGCTCAAAAAGGCGGTTTTCAAAATCCTCGTTGCCGGGCTGGGGGATGGACAGGCCCACGGCCCCGAAGGCCGACCCCCGGTGGCAGGCCAGTCCCTCCAGGTCCACCACCTGTTCCCCCAGGGCTGCCAGCGCATGCAGCATGTCCGTCTTGCCGCAGCCGGTGAGGCCGCTCAGCACCAGCACAGGCCGGGGAAGGCCCAGTACGTAGCGCGCGTGGCGCCGATAGCTCTTGTAGCCGCCGTGCAGCAGGGCCACGGTGAGACCGCAGCTTTCCAGCAGCCAGGCCATGCTGCGGCTGCGCATGCCGCCGCGCCAGCAGTAGAGGAGCACATGCGGCCGTGCGGGCGAAGCCGCAGCATGCGCGGAGGAGCGGCACAGGTCCAGCGCCTGCCCGGCCTTGCCGGCCAGCTGATCACCCACCAGGCGCAGCGCCAGCAGGACGGCTTCCGTGCGACCCTGCCGGGCATAGCAGGTGCCCACCTGGGCACGTTCCGCATCGGAGAACAGGGGCAGGTTCTGCGCGCCGGCCATATGGGCACAGGCAAATTCCCCTGGTGAACGCACATCCAGAACCGGGACGCCGGCATCACGCAGACGCAGAAACTGGTCAATGGCAAGGAAGGTGGGCATAGGACGTTCGGGATAGACGAAAATACGGGACCTGCCGGCCCCGTGTATACGCAACATCGTAGAAACCGGCAAACGAGGGGGCAAAACGGCGTGGCTTTGCTCTACGACAAAAGTTTCCGCATGTAAATACGGCCTTGCCTTGACAGACACAGCGGGGCCGTATATTGTAAAAGGAGTATATTATATTTATATTTCAAGGGGTTATCAAGGAGGTTGTCATGGCTGTCCATGTGGTTGATCATCCGCTGGTGCGGCATAAGCTGGGGATTCTGCGTATGGACTCCACAGGTACGCGCGAATTTCGCACCATTGCCAACGAACTGGCCAGGCTGCTGAGCTACGAGGCCACCAAGCATTTCAAAACGGAAAAGCGCACGGTGCAGGGCTGGGCCGGCCCGGTGGAGGTGGATGTCATTTCCGGCAAGAAGGTGACGGTGGTGCCCATTCTGCGGGCCGGTCTCGGCCTCATGGACGGGGTGCTGGACATGATTCCGGGCGCCAAGATCAGCGTGGTGGGGCTGTATCGCAACGAGGAGACCCTGGAGCCGGTGGAATACTACGTCAAGACGGCCCGCAATCTGGAGCATCGCTTTGCCATCATTCTTGACCCCATGCTGGCAACGGGCGGCTCGCTCATTGCCACCATCGACCTGCTCAAGAAGCGGGGCTGCCGCCAGATGTGCAGCCTCAACCTGGTCTGCGCGCCGGAAGGCATTGCCCGGGTGCAGCAGGCGCATCCCGATGTGGACATCTTCACGGCGGCCATTGACAGCCACCTGAATGAAAACGGCTATATCATTCCCGGTCTTGGGGATGCGGGCGACCGCATCTTCGGCACCAAATAGCAGAGGTTGTCATGGCCAAGACCGACTCTTCCGATCCCTGCCGCTACCATTTTCATCCACGGGATGCCCTGCTCGGGGCGCAGATGCTCTTTGTGGCCTTCGGCGCGCTGGTGCTCGTGCCGCTGCTCACGGGGCTGAGCACCAACGTGGCCTTTTTCACCGCCGGTGTGGGCACGCTGGTCTTTCAGATATGCACCCGGGGCAAGGTGCCCATCTTTCTGGCCTCGTCCTTTGCCTTCATTGCTCCCATCATGTACGGCACCCAGACCTGGGGCCTGGCGCCGACCATGGGGGCGCTCATCTTCTCCGGCCTGCTCTATGTGGCTCTGAGCACACTGATACGCTTTCGGGGCACACAGATCATCCTGCGCATTCTGCCGCCCATTGTCACCGGGCCGGTCATCATGGTCATTGGCCTTGTGCTGGCCCCGGTGGCCGTAAAGATGGCGCTGGGCCTCAACGGGGAGGAGCAGAGCATGCCGCGTTCCACGGCGCTGATCATCTCCATGTCCGCGCTGCTGGCCACCATTCTGGTATCCCTGCTGGGCAGGGGGCTGCTGCGGCTCATTCCCATTCTCTGCGGCATCGTGGTGGGGCTGGCGGTGAGCATGGGGCTGGGCGTATGTGACTGGACCCCCCTGCATACTGTGCCCTGGATCGCCATGCCGGAATTCACCCTGCCCCAGTTTGCCTGGGAACCCATGCTCTTCATCATTCCCATCACCGTGGCCCCGGCCATCGAGCACTTTGGCGACATCATCGCCATCAGTTCCGTGACGGGCAAGGATTTTCTTAAGGATCCCGGCATCAAGAATACCATGCTGGGGGACGGTCTGGCCACCATGTGCGCCTGCGCCCTGGGCGGTCCGCCCAATACCACCTATTCCGAAGTGACGGGGGCCGTCACCCTGACGCGGGCCTTCAATCCGGCCGTCATGACCTGGGCAGCCATCTGCTCCATTTTGCTGTCCTTTGTGGCCAAGGTGGGCGCCTTTCTGAGCTGCATCCCCGGCCCCGTCATGGGCGGCATCATGATCCTGTTGTTCGGCGCCATCATGGTGGTGGGCCTCAATACGCTGGTGCGGGCCGGGCATGATCTGCTGCGGCCGCGCAATATGGTCATTGTGGCCCTGATCATCATTTTTGGCGTGGGCGGCATGCAGTTTGACTTTGGCTCCTTCAAGCTGGGCGGGATCGGCCTGGCGGCGGTGACCGGCGTGCTGCTCAATCTGCTGCTGCCGCGGGACAGACTGGATGATTAGACCACACGCGCTGTAGCATCCAGGCGCCTTTTGCCACCAACGGGGTCCGCGGGTTCTGCCCATGGACCCCGTTGCGTTTTGCGCAGAAAAAACGCCGGTGCAGGGGGGCACGGGCAGGCACGTGACGCGGTGAAAGGCTGCTCCGATGGCCGTCAGGACGGCCGCGGAAGGCGGGGAAGAGGGGCATCCGGTCGGCACCGGAGCACACAGACGGGATACGCCGGCGAAACGCGGCGGGAGCAGAGGCAGCGGCAGCAGACCGGGCTGCCCCGCATGGCTGCGCAGAAGGGCTGCCGCCATGACATGCCGCTGCCGGCAGGGGCATGCCGGTCTACGGGGTGGGACGGATGCTGTCGTCCGGGGTGGGGCCGCCGGCTTCCGCTTCGGCCTCGCTGTCACTGAGAGGAACAGTAAAGGCTGTCTTTTCGGATCCCGCCGACACAATCCTGGGCAGCCTGCCGGCCCGGGGCATGCAGTCGTGCCGCAGCACATCCTTCACCCGCTGATGGAAAACGGCAGAGCTGACGGTGGCATCGTCATCATCGCCCACACGCACCGTGAAGGGCACCAGCGACTGGGCATTGGCCGTAAGCTGGCTGCTGTGCAGGCTTTCCAGCGACTGGGCAAAAACCGCAGCACGGATTTCCTGCCTGCCCTGACGTTCCCACAGTTCAAGGGCCAGCACCGTACCGGGCGGAATGGCATTGGCCACATAGCCCGATGCCTGCCAGTGGATATTAAGCAGGGCGGCCACATTGGCCATATTGGCCGGAGTGCCCACAAAGACCACCAGCGAGGCACGGTTGGCGCGGCTGTCCGTTTCCCGCCCGTCAAGGGCAGCCACCATGGCCCCCAGCAGGGCGCTGCCCTGGGCGGCAGCCACCGAGGGGGTACGCTGCACGGCGTTGAAGACTTCCGTATGCAGCACCATCATCTTGCGCAGGGAAGGGGCATCGGCCTGTCCCCAGGCAGCAAGCGCACCGGGCCACTGGCTGTATTCATTGAGAAAACTTTCCACAATGGAGGATGCCATGCCCAGTCCGCCCTGAATGCGCACGGATGTCCCCTGTGCCGCAATGCTGATGATGGCGGGAATGGAGGAGAGCTGACAGTTTTCCGGCATGGCAAAGCGCGCGCACAGTTCAGGCGACACCGGCCCCAGCAGTGAGTCCACCAGGGACATTTGATCGCTCAGGGAATCGCTGAGGCCCGCAAGGCCGTCATCCATGTTCTGGAGCACGTCGGAGGCGGTTTCGGCAATGTTGAAAACGCACTGGCCGGTGCGCACGGGATGAAAGAGAGGATCCGGCATGGCGTCCACAATGGCATAGCTCAGGGCCGAGCTTTGGGGCAGCAGCGCTTCCAGCAGGGAGGTGGCCGTCCCCCGGCAGCGTTGCGTATTGTCGGTACGGACGTAGATGGCTGCCGGCGACGTATGCTGCGGCAGCAGTCCCAGCTGCTGGTAGTGACTGCGCAGCACGGTCCAGAGGTCGCGGATGAGGGCGGCGCCACGGGGGGTCAGTTCGCCACGTTCCACCGGCCAGACAGGCCAGTGGCGTTCGGTCCAGGTGCCGAGCAGGGCGGCGGACAGGGCGGGGGCATGCACGCCGTGATCGGCCAGGGCCACAACCTTGAGCAGGCGGGGCGCCTGCGGATCGGCCGGGGCGCCAAAGCAAGGGGAAACATGGTGCAGCAGCGGCAGCAGACAAAGGCACAGCAGTATCCTTGCCGTGTGCCGTAGCAGATTCCTGAGCATGGCCTTCCTCCTTGCTTTCTTTAGGGGTAAAGAGGGGATGGAGCAATGTCAAGAAAAGAGATTCCCCGCGTGCGTGCCGGGAGGGGCAAACGTATTTCATGGACAAGGTACCCGGACCCTGCTATTGTAACTCTTTCCGATTATGCTGCCGTACCGGGCGCATGGGGCGCACGTGTGGCGGCGGCCGCCTTTGCTGAAGGGTGAAGAGGGCATGAGCAGACTGACCAATCGTCATTTCTTGAAGGAAACGGATTTTACCGCCGAAGACCTGCTGTATCTGCTGGATCTGGCGGCGGCCCTGAAGAAGGCCAAGAAGGAAAAGCGGGAACCCCGCTTTCTGGAAGGCAAGAATATTGTGCTGCTGTTTGAAAAGGACTCCACGCGTACCCGCTGTTCCTTTGAGGTGGGCGCACATGATCAGGGCGCGTCCACAACCTATCTTGGCCCCAGCGGTTCCCAGATGGGCAAGAAGGAATCCATGGCCGATACAGCCCGGGTGCTCTCCGGTTTTTATGACGGCATAGAATACCGCGGATTCGGGCAGGACATTGTGGAAACCCTGGCTGCCTATGCCTCCGTGCCCGTGTGGAATGGTCTGACCAATGAATGGCATCCCACGCAGATGCTGGCCGATATGCTGACCATGCGCGAATGCAGCCAGAAGCCGCTGAAGGAACAGCGTCTGGCCTATCTGGGCGATGCCCGCTATAACATGGGCAATTCCCTCATGATCTGCTGCGCCATGCTGGGGCTTGACTTCCGGTCTGTGGCGCCCCGGCCGCTCTGGACATCGGACGAAATCTTTGCCACGGCCTGCGCCATTGCCGAAAAGACCGGTGCCCGCATCACCCGCACGGAAAGCGTGGATGAGGGTGTGGACGGCTGCGACTTTCTGTATACCGATGTCTGGGTCTCCATGGGAGAGCCGGACGAGGTATGGCAGGAGCGCATCAATCTGCTGACCCCCTACAGCATTGACGCCGAGGTCATGCGCAAGACCAACAATCCCCGCTGCGGCCTGCTGCACTGCCTGCCCAGCTTCCATAACCGGCAGACCACCATTGGGGAAAAGATTTACCAGCGCTTTGGTCTGGAATACATGGAAGTGAGCGACGACGTTTTCGAAGGCCCCAACAGCTATGTATTCCAGGAAGCGGAAAACCGCATGCACACCATCAAGGCCGTCATGGTGGCCACGCTGGCGGATGTGCCGGACGACTTCATCTACGGCAAATAGCCGCCGCACGGCGGGAAAGCCTGCGTCGTGACGATAGCATGGGGGGACCTTCGGGTCCCCTTTTTTGTCGGCATTGCGCTGCCGTTGTTGACGTAAAAACGGTCTGCCGTCTGTGCGGGCCTGTGCCGCAGCCTGTCCGACAGGGACGGGGGACGACGGCCGCTTCTTGTCGGTGACATGCCGTGACCTCGCTCCGGTGGCAGCCAAATGGCGGTCATCGCCTGTGTGCGGTGACGAGATGTGTGCGGCGCGGAGAGGGCGGAACAGCCTGCCCAGGTATGGCCGGGCCGGCAGTACATTGTCGGTCTGTTTCCGGCGCTGCCCCGCGTCATCCGCTGGTAAACAGGCAGACCTTTGACGGAAGGGACGCGCACTGCCGGTACGGGGCATATCATGCAGCAGAGGGTGATCATGCGGCGGGGCGTCCCATGCTGCTGGGTGCAAGCATGGCAGCCGTTGCGGCGACATGGCATGCGCGGCCGGAGAAGGATGCGGGGAAATACCCCGGTGCGTACCGTGGCCGTTGTGCCGCATACCCGTTTGCCTGTGGCCGGGCAGGCGCCGCAGCCCGGATCAGGCGTCGTGGGGTGAGGTGTGGCCGGCTGCGGGGAGGAATTCCGTCAGGATGCGCCGGGTCGCGGCATCAGCCTGCGGCAGACCATGCAGAATGTCCCGTGCATGCGCCGCCAGCTGAAAATCGGCAAAGTCAAAGCCCGGCGCCACGGTGCAGCCCACCAGGGCATACGGACAGCCCGGGGCGGGGCGGGCGGCAAACCAGCAGCCGCCCGGCACCACGCTCACCGGCAGCTGTCCGGAAAGGGGCTGGTTGCCCAGCAGCCGTTCTTCGCCGTGCCCGTCAGGAAAGATGAGCACCAGCCGCAGGGGGCCGCCCAGCAGAAAGTGCCATATCTCGTCAGAATGGAGACGATGCAGCCGGGAATATTCGCCCGCTTGCAGCAGAAAGAGGATGGAGGTGCTGTAATGGCGCCATCCGCCGTACTGCGGCGGCAGGGATGCCGCGTCAATGCCGCCGGCACTCTGCCAGATGCGCCTGTAGTGGCCGCCTTCGGGATGCGGTTCCAGCTTGTACAGGGTGACAAGCTGCGAGGCGGAAAGCTTCTGCCGTGTGCACATGGATATTTCCAGACAATGCGGCGGCAGGAACTCCCCTGCACCGGCGGCCGGCAGCTCCCTGCTGCGCCGGTGAAGGCGGTGCCGTCCTGCCGCCGGACAGGGCGTCAGCAGATGCGCGGCAGCTGGGCGCCTTCCAGCATGCCCAGCAGGCGTTCGCCGCCGATGGGTGTTTGCAGCACCACCTGACCGGCCCTGCCGTCCGTGACACTGCCGATGCGGGCAGCTTCCCTGCCGTAGGGCGTACTGCGCATGGCTGCCAGAGCGGCCTCGGCCCTGTGTTCCGGCACAATGCAGATGCACTTGCCTTCATTAGCCAGATAGAGGGGATCCAGCCCCAGAAAGGAGCAGCCGCTGCGCACCGCTTCGTGCACGGGAATGGCCGATTCCTCCAGCCGAATCTGGACGCCGGACTGCTGGGCAATTTCATTGAGCGTGGTGGCCAGACCGCCACGGGTGGGATCGCGCAGCACGTGCACGTCGCCGCTGTCGCCCACGGCATCCAGCACCGCCGCCACAAGCCCGTTGAGTGGTGCGGAGTCGGACTGCACGTCTGTCAGAAAGGAGAGACCCTCGCGGCTGCCCATGATGGTCAGGCCATGATCGCCCATGGCCCCGCTGACCAGTACGGCATCGCCGGGGCGGGCGGCATGGCCGGAAGGCGCCGGGCAAGCGCGGACGGTGCCGATGCCCGTGGTATTGATGAACAGCTTGTCGCAGGCGCCGCGCTGCACCACCTTGGTATCCCCGGTCACGATCTGTACCCCGGCGGCAGCTGCCGCCTTGCCCATGTCCTCTGCCACCCGTTCCAGGGTGGACAGGGGCAGGCCCTCCTCGATGATGAAGCCGCAGCTCAGATAGCGGGGGACAGCCCCCAGCATGCTCACATCATTGACCGTTCCGTGCACGGCCAGGGTCCCGATGCTGCCGCCGGGAAAGAAGAGCGGCGTCACGGTATAGGAATCGGTGCTCATGGCCAGCGGGCCGTGCAGGTCCAGCAGGGCCGCATCGTCCATGCGTTCCAGCAGCGGATTGGCAAAATGACGCAGAAAGCACTGGCCGATGAGCCGCTGGGAGGCGCGCCCTCCGCTGCCGGCATCAAGCAGGATACAGTCGTCCATCATATCTCCTGTTGCATCAGAGCTGCGAATATTTGTAATAGGCCGCACAGCTGCCTTCGGTGGACACCATGCAGGGACCGACGGGGGTGGCCGGGGTACAGGCCTTGCCGAACAGGGGGCACTGCGGGGGCGTGATGTGCCCCTTGAGCACCTGGCCGCAGCGGCAGCCCGGCAGGGGCGGCACGTCGGGCAGGGGAATGTCCAGCCGGGCCACAGCATCAAAGCGGGCATAGGCCGGGCGCAGGGCCAGGCCGCTCCGGGCGATGCGGCCTATGCCGCGCCACAGGGCGTCGGCCGGCTGGAAATACTGTTCCAGCAGGGCGCGGGCGCGGGGATTGCCCGTATTGTCCACGGCACGGGGATAGGCATTGACCACGGCGGCCCTGCCGTCACGGCGCTGTTCGGCCATGAGGCAGAGGGCCAGCAGAATGTCCGCCGGTTCAAAGCCGCCCACCACGGCCGGCACGTGATATTCGTCAGCCAGAAAGGCATAGGGGGCAAGGCCGAGAATGGTGGACACATGCCCCGGCAGCAGAAAGGCTTCGATGGGCTGTTCCTGTTGCAGGGGGTCATCCAGCAGGGCGCGCAGCGCCGGGGGGACCAGCTTGTGCAGCGAAAAGACTGTGAAATTGTCCAGTCCGCGGCTTTCGGCCATGCTCAGGGTGGCGGCCACCGTGGGGGCAGTGGTTTCAAAGCCGATCCCCAGGAAGACCACGGTCTGCCGGGGATTGGCCGCGGCCAGCGTCAGGGCATCCATGGGCGAGTAGACGATTTCCACCCGCGCGCCCTGGGCCTTGGCATGCTTGAGGCTTTTGCCGCCGGGGCCGGGAACGCGCAGCAGGTCCCCGAAGGTGGCCACAATGACGTTGTCCCGGCCGGCCAGGTCCAGAAAGGCCGCCACTTCCGCATCATGGGTGACGCAGACCGGACAGCCCGGACCAGAAAGATGCCGTACCGCAGCCGGCAGCAGGGAGCGCAGGCCGCTTTGAAAAATGGACACGGTATGCGTGCCGCAGACTTCCATGAAGCGCAGGGACCGGCCGTCCAGAGCCTGCTCAAGTCGGGCCAGCAGGGCGTGGCAAAGCTGCGGATCACGCAGGGAACGGGTGAGCCGTGCGGCCAGATTGCTGTCCGCTGCGGCACCGTCTGTGGAGGAAAAAGGCGTCATGAGGTCACAAGCCCCGGAAGGAAAAGGGTTGTCTGTCCGGGAAGGGCGGTGCCCTTCCCGGACAGGGGAATTACGGCATGAGCGGCGCCAGTTCAAGGCCCGTTTCCACGGGAAGGCCGCACATGAGGTTGGCATTGGCAATGGCCTGTCCGGAAGCGCCCCGGCACAGATTGTCAATGGCCGCCACAATGATGAGGCGCCCGGTGCGCGGGTCCACAGCCAGGCCCAGATCGCAGAACATGGTGCCGCGGACAAAGCGGGTTTCCGGCAGCTTGCCCTTGGGCAGCACGCGGATCCAGCGGCTGCCGGCCCAGGTGCGGCTGTAGGCGGCATGCACGTCATCCAGCGTGGTGGCCGGATTCTTGAGCATGGTGTAGATGGTGGACAGGATGCCGCGGTTCATGGGAACCAGATGGGGATTGAAGGAGACATGCACCTCCCGGCCTGCCAGCAGGGAGACTTCCTGCTCGATTTCCGGTGTATGGCGATGCTTGGCCAGGCCGTAGGCCCGGAAGGTATCGGCCACTTCGCAGTACAGCGAGGAGACGGTCGCCTTGCGCCCCGCGCCCGTGGTGCCGGACTTGGAATCCACCACAATGCCGTCGGTCTGGATGAGGTCATGCTTCAGGGCGGCATACAGGCCGAGAATGGCCGATGAGGGATAGCAGCCCGGATTGGCCACCAGACGGCTGCGGGCCGCCTGGTCCGCATAGAGTTCCGGTAGGCCGTAGACCGCCTGCGGCAGCAGGCTCTGGCGGGTGTGCGGCACATACCATTGTTCGTAGACCTGGGCATCCCGCAGGCGGAAGTCTGCCGAAAGGTCCACCACACGGGTGCCGGCAGCGATCAGATCGGCGGCCATTTCCATGGCCGTGCCATGGGGCACGGCCAGAAAGACCACGTCACAGGCCGCGGCCATGCGCTGGGCATGGAACTCGCTGATGCACACATCGGCGCCGGGCAGTTTTTCCAGGAAGGGGTAGAAGTCACCCAGGCGGCGGCCGGCCTCGGCACGGGAACAGGCTTCCACCAGGCGCATGCGGGGGTGCATGGCCAGCAGGCGGGCCAGTTCCATACCGGTATAGCCGGTAATGCCCACAAGACCGGCGCGAATCATGTCAGCCATGATAGACGTATCCTTTGCAGAGGGTTAACGGGCGGCATTGCCGCATTTCATGACATATTTCATGCGCAGTTCGTAGAGCAGGCTTTCCAGCAGCTTCCGCTCCTGTTCGTCCAGGCCCTGCGTGGTCTTGCGGTGCAGCATTTCCAGCATGTCGATGCTGTGCCGGGCAAGTTCCGGATTGGCGGTCTGGGCGCCGGTATCGGGATTGGGTACCTCGCCCAGCTGCACCAGCGCCGCAGAGGCCAGGGACATGACAAAGGTGGAAAAGGTCACCTCCGGCAATGACGAGGCGGACGACGCATTCTGCTTGTTCATGGCAGCCTCCCCGCAGCGCACTAGCCGTGATGACGCAGAATGGGTGTGCCGGGGGCCACTTCCAGCGCACGTTCGTAGGCATCAAGGCCCTGTTCCAGATAGTCGCGGGCACCGCTGTAGCCGCCTACGGCAGCCAGGCAGCGGTTCAGGGCATACAGGCCGGCCGTGACGTCGGACCAGTCCACCCAGCCCATGTGCCCCACGCGCACAATACGGCCCTTGAGCTTGTCCTGCCCGCCAGCCATCATGACGCCGTACTTTTCGGCAGCCAGCTTCACCACCTGCACGCCATCCACTCCTTCGGGCAGCTTGACGCTGGTGATGCCCCAGGTGAAGTGATCACGGGCCAGCAGCTCCAGGCCCATGACCTCAAGGGCGGTGCGGGTCAGCATGGTCAGCGCCCACTGCTTGCGATAGACCGCCTCCAGACCATCCTTGAGCAGCATGCCCAGGCTCACGTCCAGCCCCACAATGAGGTTGATGGGCGAGGTGAAGAGCGTCTGCCCCTTGAGCAGCTTGTCGCGTTCCTTGGGCAGGTTGAAGTAGAAGCAGCCGGGCGTCAGTTCCTCGGCGCGTTTCCAGGCTCTGGGAGAAAGGGCCAGCAGGGCCAGACCGGGAGGCAGCATGAGGCCCTTCTGCGAGCCGGTGACCAGACAGTCGATGCCCCACGCATCCATGGGACAGGGCGAGATGCTCACGGCCGAAACACCGTCCACCACCAGCAGCAGATCCCGCTGCCGGGTCACGGCGGCCACTTCCTGCACGGGATGCAGCACGCCCGTGGACGTTTCGGAAAGCTGGATGAAAACGCCGCGGATGGCAGGATCCGCGTCCAGAGCGGCAATGACATCGGCTGCTTCGACGGCCTTGCCCCATTCCACGTCAATGGTCTTGACATCCAGACCACGCATGCGGGCAATGTCGCGCCAGCGTTCGCCGAACTTGCCGCCATTGATCACCAGCACCCGTTCGCCGGGAGAAAAGAGACTGTAGACGGCTGCGGT
Source organism: uncultured Desulfovibrio sp. (assembly GCF_944324505.1). Classification (NCBI taxonomy): domain Bacteria; kingdom Pseudomonadati; phylum Thermodesulfobacteriota; class Desulfovibrionia; order Desulfovibrionales; family Desulfovibrionaceae; genus Desulfovibrio; species uncultured Desulfovibrio sp. Next base: position 10,432 of record NZ_CALUWO010000009.1, on the reverse strand, counting down.
CATGGCGCCGGTGCCGGAGCAGCTCAGCGGCAGCACAGCCTGTTCCGTGCCGAAAAGCGTGCGCAGGTTCCCCTGCACGCGCTGCATGATGTTCATGAAGTCGCTTTTGCGGTGATGAATCATGTCCTGCGCAAGCGCAAGGCGCACCTGTTCCGGCAGGGGCGTGGGTCCGGGGGTCAGCAGTCTGGTCTTGTTAAGCATGGTACACTTCCTTGGGCAGGTCCGGGCAAGGCCGGACCGGTTATGAAAAATCAAGCGTTTTTCTGAACAATGAAACACTTGAGGTAGGCGGTTTCGGGCATGGCCACATGCACGGGGTGGTCCGGTCCCTGGCTGCCGGCGTACAGCATGCGCAGGGCCTGCTTCTGCTTGGCGGCCGCGTGGCTCAGGCAGCGGCGCAGCTCGTCGGCGGGCAGGTGATGGGAGCAGGAGCAGCTCACCAGGATGCCGCCGGGGGCAAGCAGGTGCAGCGCCAGGGCATTGACCCGGTGGTAGGCGGCCAGGCCCTGCGCCATATCCTTGCGGCGCTTGATGAAGGCCGGCGGGTCAAGACAGATGAGGGAAAAGCGACGGCCTGCTTCATGTAGTTCCTGGAGCAGGACAAAGGCATCGCCGCACAGGCCCGTAACGGCCTGGGCACGGGCCAGCTCGGGCGCATTGCGGCCCGCATTGTCGACAGCCAGCTCCACAGCCTGGGGCGAGGCATCCACAAAGGTGACGGAGCGGGCGCCGGCTGCCGCTGCCGTGCCGCCAAAGCCGCCGGCATAGCAGAAGATGTCCAGCACATCGGCCCCGCGGGCATACCGGGCGGCCTCGCGGCGATTGGCCCGCTGGTCATAGAACCAGCCGGTTTTCTGCCCGTCCAGCAGGGGAGCGGTGAAGCGGCAGCCGTTTTCGGGAATATCCAGGCGCCGGGGCACCGGCCCTTCCAGCACCGACTGGCGGGAAAGCTGTTCCAGACCGCGGGCCGCCAGATCATTGTCCCAGAGGATGGAGGAAGGATGCAGCAGCTCGTGCAGGCAGGCGGCCAGCTGTTCGCGGCGGGCCTCCATGCCGGCCGTGCCCAGCTGCACGGTCAGGTGGTCGCCAAAGCGGTCCACCACCAGGCCGGGCAGCAGGTCGCCTTCGCCATGGCAGAGGCGGTAATAGGGCACGTCAAAAAGGCGCTGCCGCAGGGCCAGTGCCGCCGTCAGCCGCTCCCGCAGCAGGGCCTCGTCCAGCTCGCGGTCAGGGTGGCGGCTGTAGAGACGGGCACAGATGAGCGAATGCGGGTTCACAAAGGCACTGCCGATGACACCGCCCCGCGCATCCCGCACGGTCACGCCTTCACCGGGCGCAAAATCGGTGAGGGGGCTGCGCTGCCCGTCCACCTCGTTGCCGAATATCCAGAGATGGCCGGCACGCAGGCGGCGGTCTTCGCCTTTTCCAAGCCAGAGGGTACGCATGCCGTCTCCTTATTGTGCGGTGCGGGGCAGGGCTTCCACCAGGGCTTCCAGCGTGCGAGGACCGGGGGTGGCCGTCAGGCGCAGCAGGGAAAGCTGGCTGGCCGGATCGCTGGCGGAGAACAGAAACAGGGGGACGCCCGGCTGCGAGGTCAGGTGCAGGCTGCCCGGCCGGGCAATGAAGTCCTGCAGGGCCTGCATCATGGCTGCGCCATTGTCGCTGCCGTCATTGAGGGCAGCGGTCCCGGCCGAAAGAATCATGCGCGAGGTGGCGGCATCAGGCGAGATGTTCACGGCAATCAGGGCCATGAGTCCCTTGTCTGTCAGGGTCATGTCCAGATTGGATATTTCGTCCGCAACCGTCCCCAGCACGCTGGCCGTGGGCATGTCGTAGGCATAGGAAAGCCCGGCCACGGATTCCACATTGACCGATCCGGTGACATGCCCCAGCCCCTCGGCACAGCGCACCGTGCCATTGCCGTTGATGTGCAGGGCATCCATGCCGGGCAGGTTCACGGGCAGCAGCAGGCGCAGGACGCTGACGGGAATGCTCAGGTCACGCAGCGAGCTTCCCAGGGTCTGGCTGTCGCCGTCCTGGAGCCAGTCCATGCGCAGTTCCTGCAAAGACAGCAGGGTAACGGGACGGTTGCGCACCGTCAGCCCGGAAAGGGTCAGCAGGGAAAAGGCCGGCTGCTCGGCATAAAATTCCTGCAACAGGCTTTGCAGGGCCTCCGATTCATCGGCTTCGGCCAGCAGTTGCCACTGATCGGCGGTGGGCAGCAGCAGATCACGGATTTCCAGGCTTGCAATGGTGGTGTGCATTTCCTCCACGTCCAGGGCAAGCTCCTGCGCCACGGCACGTTGCGTGCGCGTGGCGGAAAGATTTTCGGCCTGGAGCGTTTTGCAGGACAGCCGGCTCAAGGTGACGTCATTTCGTTTGATTTCCTGCTGGGTGTCCGTGAAGCTGGCGCTGCCGATGACAAGCGCCTGCAGGAGGGCATGCGTGGCCTCCGCCGAACCATGTGACCAGTCGCGGCAGACCTGGGCGGGCAGGCTTACCTGCCGGAAGTCGCCGCGCCGGGCACGCAGCAGGAGGATGCTGCCGTCAGGCTGGGGCTGCTGGCCCGTCATGTCCGTCAGGTGCAGGCTGTCCAGCAGCGTCAGGGTGTCTTCGTGGGGCAGAAGGGTGTCCCCCAGGGGCAGGCAGCTCAGCAGGCCCTTCCAGGACAGGGTGGCCTGCAGGGTCCCCATGTCGCAGACAAGGGGGGCGCCCATGCCTTCCGACAGCACCAGATGCACGCCCTGTAGGCGAACCTGACGGGAAAGCAGCGAAACGTCGCGGGATGCCACTGTCCAGCCCTGTGGCAGGGCGGCCAGCTGGGCATCCACCTGTTTCTGGAACAGATAGCCCGCACCGCCAAACAGGCCTGCCACAAGCAGGCAGCAGAGGAACAGAGCAAGAAGGCATTTTTTCATGAGAGGTTCTCCCCGGACTGGATATCAGTGGAAAAGGACTGTCGTTCAGTTATTTCTGCATTTGCAGCAGTCTGTCAATCTGTTCACGCAGAAAGTCGGGTCCCGGCTGTACGGAAAGGCGCACATCCTGTGCCCAGCCGGACGGCGATTCCCACAGGGGAGCATGTCCGCCGGGAGTGGTGCTGGTCAGATGCAGGCTGCCCGGCCGGGCCGCAAAGCAACGCAGGGGACGCAGAATGTCCGGGGGCAGGGGATCGGGCAGCCGGGCCTGCAGGGCAGCCAGCGGATCATGCCCCGGACAGTTCAGCGCCCACAGGGCCAGCAGGCCCCGGTCGTCAAGGGTCAGATCCAGATTGCTCCAGCGCCGGCTAGCGGGGGATGCGTGCAGGCGCACCGTATAGCGCAGGCTGGCCGGGGTGCTGTTCACCATTACCCGCAGCCGGCTGTCTCCGCCTGTTTGTGTGCAGCGTTCGCTGCTGCCGTCAAGGGACCAGAGGTCCTGTCCCGGCAGAGACAGTCCGAGAAGGGCCGCCAGCGCCGGCACATGCAGGCGTGCCCCGTCAAGGCGCAGCTGTTCCCGGCGGTCGCCGTCCGTGGTCCGCACGTCACGGGAAAGGGCTTGCGCATCCAGCAGGGTCTGTCCGCCCACCAGACAGGTCAGACCGCTCACGGACCAGTGCAGCGGCCTGTCCGTTGCGGCAGGTGTGTCCAGCGCCGCAAGCAGCGCCTCTTTCGGTTCCCGGGCGGCCAGCAGGGCCGGCAGGGACAGGGCTGAATGCCGCACTTCCCGGCAGGCAAGGTCCGCCTGGCTGTCACGCACGTTCAGGGCCGTGCCCCGCAGCGTTTGCATGATGCCCTGATGCAGGGCCTCCGCATGCAGTTCCTGCAGGGAGACATGCACGGGCCGCAGGAGCGAGGGCTGTTCCAGGGCAAGAAAGCGGCAGCGCAGTTCATGCAGATGCAGATGTTCCGGCAGGTGACGGAAGGACATCTGCCCGGCCAGAAGGGCCTCTGCCGCATCGGCATCCAGGCTCAGACGGGCGATGTGCGCCCGCTGTATGCGGCAACGAAAGGCGGCGGTCTGCCAGGAAAGTCCCGTGGCCTCCACATCGGCCAGCAGGGGCAGGGGCGGGCGCGGTGCAGCGGGGGCGTCCGGCAGCAGGGCCGGCGGCATTGGCGGCAGCAGAAGCCCCAGCAGCCAGCGGGGCAGGGGCACCAGCGGCCGCAGGGCGCACAGGGCGGCGCTGTCCAGCGTGGCTGTGAGACGGGCCAGATGCAGGCGTGAGCCGTCAGTCTGCGTCAGCGTAAGGTCATGCAGGGTCACCTGCCGCTTGCGCAGGGAAAGGCTGACCCCGCCCGCATGCAGACCGGGGGCAGGCACTGCCAGCAGGGCGGGAAGCCGGTCGTGCAGCGCGTTGCCCAGGCGACTGTCCAGCCAGGCCATGCCGCCGGCCAGCGCCCCCAGCGTCACAAGCAGGGCGAGCAAAAGGGCAAGAAGAATTTTTTTCAAGGAGATGGCGGCGGTTTTCACAAAGGCCGGAGAGAGTAGACGGCAGAAGCGGAGCGGCCCGCACCGCCAGGTCGGTCCGGCCGCTCCTGCCGTCAAAAGGGTCAGTTGACGCGGTGATGGCAGCCCAGGCTGACGGGGTTGCGCATGGCGGCCTGGGTGATGACGTAGGCCGTCTGCGAACCGTGGAACAGATCCACGAGCCGCCGGGATATGCGGGTGGTCTTGTAGAAGTCGTGGATGTGCCGCACCAGATCGCGCATGTCTTCGAATGCCCGGCGCAGGCGGGGCGCCGTGCGGGAAATGCCCACATAATTCCACATGGTGCTGCGGATGTTGGCCCAGTCCTGCGCCACCAGGGCCGGGTCGTCGCGCTGTTCGTCGCCTTCATGCTGCCAGTCGGGGATGGCATCGGCCTGAACCTTGGGGATGACGCCGACCTTGCGGTCCAGCTGACGGGCCAGATCATGCCCGCAGGCCATGCCCCACACAAGCCCCTCCAGCAGGGAGGTACTGGCCAGGCGGTTGGCCCCGTGCAGGCCCGTGCAGGCGCATTCGCCAATGGCATACAGACCGGGCATGGATGTGCGCCCGTGCCCGTCGGACAGGACGCCGCCGCAGAAGTAGTGCGCCGCCGGCACCACGGGGATGGGTTCCTTGCGGATGTCGATGCCCACTTCCAGGCACTGATTGAACACCGTGGGGAAGCGCGTGGGCAGGTCCTGCTTGACGTCGCTCACATCAAGGAAAAGGCAGGGGGAGCCGCTGTGCAGCATTTCCTCCATCATGGCCTGCGCCACGATATCGCGTGGGGCAAGGTCACCGCGTTTGTCGTGGCGCAGCATGAAGGGCTGGCCCTTTTCATCCAGCAGATGGGCGCCTTCGCCACGCATGGCTTCGGTGATGAGGGGGCGGCGGTTGCTGCGCTCCTCATACAGGGCGGTGGGATGAAACTGCATGAACTCCAGGTTGGCCAGGGTCACGCCTGCCCGGGCCGCCATGGAAATACCCGCGCCCACGCAGTCCGGCGCGTTGGTGGAATGCAGAAAAACCTGGCCCACGCCGCCGGTGGCCAGAACGGTCCAGTCCGCCAGAATGGTTTCCGGTTCGCCGCTTTCCTCATTGAGAACATAGGCGCCAAGGCAGCGATTGGTGATGTTGTAACGGTACTGCGTGGAATGGTCATGGTGACGGCTGGTCAGCAGGTCAATGGCCGCCCGGCGGAACAGGCGGGTAATGCGCGGATGGGCCAGCACCTGGGCAATGAGGCCTTCCATGATGGCCCGCCCGGAATAGTCGGCGCAGTGCAGGATGCGGTTGGCCCCGTGCCCGCCTTCACGGGTCAGGTTGAAGCTGCCGTCGGCATTGCTGTCGAATTTGATGCCGGCGCGCCGGATGAGCATGGCATCCACGCAGTCAGGCCCCTGGCGGCAGAGCTGTCGCACGGCTGCCCGCGAATTGTAACGATGGCCGGCTACAAGAATGTCGCGTTCCAGGGCGCGGGCCTCGGCCTCCCGGTCGTCCGTGGCCGCACGGTAGATGATGCCGCCCTGGGCCAGTTCCGAATTGCCCTTGCCCAGACCTTCCCCCGCGCTGATAAGCAGCACTTCGTGGCCGGCGTCAGCCAGTGTGAGGGCGGCCGTGCAGCCGGCAATCCCCGAACCGATGATCAGAACAGGCACATGACAGCGGGTATGACTCATAATACTACCTTTTTGCCTTTCGGCGGTTACAGGTCGGAACTAGCGGGCGCAGATATCCAGCATGCGGGTCAGCGTCAGACGGGCCGGCGGGCACTGGGCCGGGTCCACCGTGAGGGCTTCGGCCGTGCCGGCAGCAATGCCTTCCAGCAGGGTCAGCAGCCGGGCTTCCGTAATCTTGGCCATATCCGGACAGATGGCCTGTGCCAGGGGCAGGACCGTGCAGGTGGCGGCGTGGCGCCGGCCAAGGCGTTGCACAAGATTGGTTTCCGTGCCCACCACAAGGGTGCTGCCCGGTTTTTCGTCAGCCAGGCGGGCCGCTTCCCTGATGATGTAGGAGGTGGAGCCGGCACCGTCGCACAGGGCGATGACCTCGGGGCGGCATTCGGGATGCGCCACCACGGTGCATCCGGGATGGGCCGCGCGCATGGCCAGAACCTGGGCCTCGGTCAGTTCTTCATGAATGGGGCAGCAGCCCGGCCAGAGCAGCATGTCCGCCTGCCAGAGGGGATGGCTTTTGTCCTGTTCGGCAGGCGTCAGCCCTTGTTCGTCCAGCTCCAGCTGGCACCAGTTGCTTTCGTTCAGGCCAAGCTGCCTGCCCGTGTTGCGGGCCAGGTGCCTGTCCGGCAGAAAGAGCACGCCACGGCCCTGGTCCAGTGCCCACCGCAGCACGGTGCGGGCATTGGCCGAGGTGCAGACCGTGCCGCCGTATTCGCCCACCACGGCCTTGAGGGCCAGGGTGGTATTGACATAGGCCACGGGAATGACCGGACGCCCGCCGGCATGCAGGCAGGCAAGAACGGCGCGGGCGCGTTCTCCCGGTGCCATGAGGGACATGGCGCAGTCCGCATCCGGGGCCGGCAGATAGACATGCTGCCCGGGTGCGGCCAGCAGGGCCGCCGACTCGCCCATGAAGTAGACCCCGCAGAACACGATGTGCTCGGCCGTGATGTCCGGTATGCGGCGGGCCAGCTCCAGCGAGTCCCCCGTGATGTCGCAATGCTGTATCACGGCGTCGTTTTCGTAATGATGTCCCAGGATACAGAGGCGGGAACCCAGTTTGCGCTTCAGTGCGGCGATGGCGTCGGTGGTGGTCTGCATGGTGCCTTTCCTTGCGGTGATAGGGTGCAAAAGCTAACCCTGCTGCAGGGTCATGCTGAAATCTGCCGCCACGGCGGAATGTGTCAGTCGTCCCACGGAAATGAAGTCGGGACGGCGCGGGCAGCAGCGGGCCAGGGTGCCAATGGTTTCCAGGGTAACGCCGCCGCTCACTTCCGTTTCCAGGTCCGGCGGAACGAGGGACAGGGCCTCGCAGAGCAGCGGCGGGCGCATATTGTCCATCATGATGCGGTCGGCGCGGGCAGCCACGGCTTCGCGCACATGGTCAAGGGTGCGACACTCCACCTCGATGGGGGGACAGGGCTGATAGCGCTGGCGCAGCCGGGCCACGGCAGCCACAATGGAGCCGGCGGCATCGATGTGATTGTCCTTGAGCATGAGCATTTCCGTCAGGTCCCGGCGGTGATTGCAGCCGCCGCCGACCAGTACGGCATATTTTTCCGGCCAGCGCAGGCCGGGCGTGGTCTTGCGCGTATCCAGCAGGCGCACGCCGGAGCCTTCCAGTTCGTGCACGTAGCGGGCCGTGAGGTTGGCGATGCCCGAAAGGTGGGTGATGAAATTGAGGATGACCCGTTCAGCCTTGAGCAGCACCACGGCCGGCCCCTGCATGCTGGCCACCTCGGTCATGGCAGCCACGCGGCTGCCCTCGTCGACCAGGCAGACAGCGCTGACCCGGTCTGCCGCGCCCATGCAGCGGAAAACCTCTTCCATGACGGGCAGACCGGCCACCAGGGTATCTTCCTTGGCGCGGATGACTGCCCGCATGGGCGCATCGGCCGTAAAGAGTCCCTCGGCCGTCAGGTCCGGGCCGTCTTCATCCAGAGCCAGTTCGATGGCGCGGTCCAGGAAAGTCCGTCCGCGGCCGGAGAAAAAAGTTGCCCAAGGCGTCAACATTTGCTTGTCCCGGTAGGAGGTGCGTGCTAAGTCCATGCCGGAAGACGGCATGCAGTATCCTTGATAAATTCAGTGCCCCGTTGCGTCAAGGCGGGGTCTGAATTGAGAGGTTTTTCACAACAGGTCGCCAGATGTTCAGGCAGGTCCCATGAGCGAGCAGCAGAACAGCCCACAGCAGCACAATTCCGCGGCGGATGTCCCTGCCGTTGTTCCGGCCCCTTCCCCGCAGCAGGGGAAGACGGATGCCGCGCCTTCCGTGGCGGGGCCGGCCTGTTCGCTTGTTCCCGGGGAGCTGCCCGCCGCCGTGCCGCCGCCGCTGGACCCGGAGGCGGGGCGGGGCATGGTTTCCGGCGCGTTGCCCGGTACGGGAGATGGCGCCGCCTCCGCGGAGGAGCGCCACAGCTACAGCGTGCCGGATATCTGCCAGGATGAAGAGGACATGGATGCCGAATTCATTCATCCGGCGGACATGGCGGATCACCTCGAGAATCTGAGCCTCGAAAAGCAGGTCTGCGCCCTGCGCCACATGAACACCGAGGACGCCGCCGAGGCCCTGGCCGAGCTGGATGGCAGCGTGGCCGTGGACGTGCTGGAAAATCTCGATGCCGATGTGGCCGCCCAGATCATCGCGGAAATGGAGCCGGACGACGCAGCGGACGTGCTGGATGAGCTGGACGAGGAACATCGCGACGTTCTGCTGGGCAAGCTGAACAAGGAAGATTCCGAAGAGCTGCGCAATCTGCTCAACTTTGACCCGGATTCCGCCGCCGGCGTCATGAATACCGAGCTGATTCTGCTGGAAGAAAGCATGACCGTGGACGAGGCCATTGCGCACATCCGCAGCGAAATGGCCGACAAGGAAAGCCCCTACTACGGCTATGTGGTGGATTCCCATGACGTGCTGCTGGGGGTGCTTTCCCTGCGCGACATCATGCTGGCCCGTCCCGGCACCGTGGTGGGAGACGCTGTCCGGGATCAGAGCGTGGTTACCGTGCCCTATGACATGGACAAGGGCGAAGTGGCCAACCTGCTGTCGCACTACAATTTTCTGGCCATGCCCGTGGTGGATCACGAGGGGCATATCATGGGCCTTGTGACCTATGACGACATCATGGACATCATGCACGAAGAGGCCAGCGCCGACATGCAGGGCATGGTGGGCGCCGACCCCGGCGAAAGCGTGGATACCCCGTGGCTGGAGAGCGTGGCCAAGCGACTGCCCTGGCTGGTGGTCAACATGGTCAATTCCGCCCTGTCGGCGTCGGTGGTCTATATGTTCGAGGGCAGCATAGCCCAGATGGCCGCCCTGGCCGTGCTCATGCCCATGGTGGCCAATCAGGCCGGCAATACGGGGCAGCAGGCGCTGGCCGTCATGATCCGTCAGCTGGCCACGGACCGTTTCGAGCAGAAAAAGGCCTGGCTGGCCGTGCTGCGCGAAGCCAAGATCGGCCTGGTCACCGGCATATTCATGTCGTTGCTGGCACTGGGCGGTGCCTGGGTCTTCACGGGCATTCCCCTGGTAGGCATTGTCATGGGCGGTGCACTGCTGTGCGACATGATGCTCGGCGCCGTGGCCGGGGGGTCCATTCCGCTTATTTTCCGGGCCATGGGGCGAGATCCGGCCCAGGCCTCCAGCATTTTTCTCACCACTATTACTGACGGCGCAGGCTTTTTCATCTTTCTGGGCCTGGCAACGCTGCTGCTGTTTTCCTGAAGAGTCGCCGGGCTTCGGCCAGCGGCACCGGCGGGGCCTGGCTCAGGACTGCCGCGCGGTGCCACAGGGCAAACAGCCGGGTGCAGGCAGGGTGCGCCGGCAGGCAGCGGGCAGCAAGGTGCTGTTTTCTTTCTCCACAGGATGCCGCAGCTGCGGCAGGCGGGCGCAGAGGGGCGGGACGGTGCCCGCCGTGCTCCAGGACAGGAGTGCACGCCCCGCCGCGCTCGCACGGTATGGGAAGCGGTGGGATGGCGAAGCCCTGCGCATAAAAAAAGACCCTGCTGAGCAGGGTCATGAATTCTGGAGCGGGAAACGGGATTTGAACCCGCAACCTTCAGCTTGGGAAGCTGACACTCTACCGTTGAGTTATTCCCGCCGGAGAAAGGAGACTGTGGAGCGGGAGACGGGATTTGAACCCGCGACTTCAACCTTGGCAAGGTTGCACTCTACCACTGAGTTACTCCCGCAGAGTGAAGACATCCGGCTATGCAATTTTTTGTGGAGCGGGAGACGGGATTTGAACCCGCGACTTCAACCTTGGCAAGGTTGCACTCTACCACTGAGTTACTCCCGCAGAGTG
>NZ_CALUWO010000008.1 GCF_944324505.1 uncultured Desulfovibrio sp. | reverse complement strand
AAGTCGGAACGGGCCATGGCGCACACGCAGCCATTGGGGCAGCCGTCGAACTTGAACTTGAACTTGTAGGGGAAGGCGGGACGGTGCAGTTCGTCCTGGTAATCCATGGTCAGCTGGTAGCACATGTCCTGCGTGTTGTAGCAGGCATATTCGCAGCGGGACTGACCGAGGCAGGCTTCGGGGGTACGCAGGTTGGAGCCGGAACCACCCAGGTCCACGTTCATCTTGTGGGTCAGTTCGTGGAAGATTTCTTCCAGCTGGGGGGTCTGGGTGCCCAGCAGCACGATGTCACCGGTGGAGCCGTGCATGTTGGTCAGGCCGGAACCGCGCAGATCCCAGATGTCGCACAGGTCGCGCAGGAACTTGGTGTGATAGAATTTGGCGGCGGGCTGAGCCACGCGCATGGTGTGGAAGTGGGCCACACCGGGGTACTTTTCGGGCTGGTCGCAGTAACGGCCGATAACGCCGCCACCGTAGCCGAACACGCCCACGATGCCGCCGTGCTTCCAGTGCGTTTCCTTTTCTTCATAGGAAAGCTCCAGAAGGCCCAGCAGGTCTTCAGGGCAGTCGACGGGAATCTGATAGTCGAGACCCTGCGGATTGGCGGCACGATGGGCCGCTTCCTGTTTGATGTCGGACACAAAGCTCGGCCAGGGGCCGCTTTCCAGCTGGTCCAACAGGGGGGTTGCATGTTTCGCCATTGCCATACCTCCACATGGTTTGTGTGTATCACGGCGTTGCGTGATGTGCCTTCGCGCGTGTCCGGAGCCGGTGCTCCAACCGCAGATAGCGTACCGCTCTGGGGGCAGGTACGTTGGTGCGGACTGATCACGCCCGAGACGCTGACGGAGCGCACCTGCCTGTCCGGGAAAACAGGCTTCGCCGGGGCATCCCAGTGCCTTGAGGCGTTTCGGAGCACGGTCCGCAACAGAAACTCGCTCTTTCATATCTCATTTGTCGGGCAATGACAACTGCCTTGGCCCGGGAGTTTTTCTTGCCCCTGGTCAGGGCCGGCCGGGCTGTGCTCTTGGCAAAGGGACCCTTTTAAGGATATAAGCGCTGCACGCGGGCACATGCCCCCATACAGGAAGGACGAATTATGCAAGACAAACGCGGCCTTTATTATTATCCGCAGGCAGGCAACCACAAGGTACGCGTCTATGTGCGGCGGCAGGATAGCGTGGTGGAATTCCGCCTCTGGCAGGATGAGCTGCCCGAAGTCTGGGAACGGCATGGCTGGATTCCCTACCGGGTGCTGCAGGACGCGGCGCAGCTCTACCGCGAGGAACGCAATGCCGACGCCGACCCCCTGCGCATTTATGACATCAACGTGGCCGAACTGCTGCTGCGCGAGGCCGAGCAGTGAGTCATCGCTGGCTCCTGGCCCGCCGGGGCTTTTTCGTGCGCGATCTGGTGCGCGACTACTGCACGGTCTATCTGGGCATCGACGAGCAGAGCCGGCTCTTTTCCCGCGACGGCCTTGTGTCCTATGCCTCGCTGCGCGATCTGCTGGGCGAGGTCAACCGCAAGGGCGTCTTCTGGCGGCTGAAGGATACTTCCCATCATCTTTTCCGCAATACCGTCGGCGACACGCCGCCCCCTGATGCCATCCTGCTCTGGCAGTTTGCGGGCAGCGTGCATCCCACGGGCCTCACCATGCAGGCTCCGGTGGAGGCCCTGCTGGACTGGTGCATCGGCTATGCCTTTCACGAATGCGTCAAGCTGCGTGAGGATGCCTTCCAGCGGCAGCATTATGCCAGCCGTCTGGCCCAGCTTTCCCGTGCGCCTTCCGTCACCGGAGACCTGTACGACCCGCTGCACGAGCTGGCCTCGCAGACGGCGGAAAGCTCTGCCCGCGAGTTGCAGCGTATTCTCTACGTGCTGCGCCACGGCCTCTATCTGCTGACGCGCTATCTGGAGGGACGGGGCGGCAACGGGCATCTGGCCCGCTGGCTGGCCGTGGAGGAAGACACGGCCCGGCGGGCCTTTGGGGTGCTGTTTTCCGACTTGATGCGCGCCCTGTACGGGGACAGGCCCCAGCGTCTCTATCATCTGGCTGCGGAAAACTTTCTGGAGGCCGGGCGCGCGGAGGAGGCCGAACGCCTGCTGCTGCGTGCCCGTTCGTTGCAGCGCCTGGACAAGGACGGCCAGGAGCTGCTGCGCTCCCTGAGCGAGCGGCATGCCGAAGCCTCTGCCGCGGACGGCCGGCCGGCATGAGGCGTGGTGCCGTTATGCGCGCTGCGGCCGTGCTGCTGCTGGCGTTGTTCTGCGCAACGCTGCTGAACGGCTGCGGTTCCTCCTCCTGGCGCAAGGGAGGCGTGCCCGGCAGCAAGCCCTATACCATCCGCGGCAAGACCTATTATCCGCTCAAGTCCGCGCACGGCTTTGTGGAAGAGGGCGTGGCCTCCTGGTACGGGCCGGGCTTTCATGGCAAGACCACGGCCAGCGGCGAACGCTATAACCAGTATGCCATGACGGCCGCCCACAAGATTCTGCCCCTGGGGACCCGGGTGCGGGTGACCAATCTGGCCAACCGGCGTTCCCTCATCCTGCGCATCAACGACCGTGGCCCCTTTGTGGATGATCGTGTCATCGATCTGTCCAAGGGCGCGGCCCAGCGCCTGGATGTCATCGGCAAGGGCACGACGCGGGTACGCATCCAGAGCCTGAGCGGCGGCATTCCTGAAGTCCGGGCGGATGGCGATGTCATGGGCAGCTACTACGTGCAGGTGGGAGCCTTCGGGGTCAAGGCCAATGCCCAGCGGCTCATCCGGCAGCTCAGTGAGGCCGGCTATACGGGACGCATCTATTTTGGCAGCAATGACCTCTGGAACGTGCAGGTGGGGCCGTGGCCTGATACGGCCCGGGCCGGGGCCATGCTGGACCTGCTCCGGCGCAGCTACCCGCATGCCTTTGTGGTGGGGGACAAGTAGGCCCCCGGCAACAACCAGAGCGGACAAGACAACGAACACGCGCCACGGAACCGTCAGGAACCGTGGCGCTTTTTTTGTCCGTTTTTCGCGGAAGGGGAGGCGGGAAGCGCCCGCCACGGGCCGATGCGGGGACGGCGGGAAGAAGCCCGGGGCATGAATCCCGCAACGGGCCGACGCGGAAAGCGGCAACAGCCGGAAAGGCCGGACCGGAGCACAGAGGAGCCGCAGGGGCCGGCGTGCTGCGCCGGGGGCCTGCGGGAGGCTGCCCGTGCGGGCGGGCAGATACGCCATAAACGAAACCGGGAAGGCTCACGTCGTGCGACGTGCGCCTCCCCGGGCTGTGGGCATATGCTGGAGTGGTCTGCGCTCAGCGCCGCAGAAAGGCCGGCAGGGCAAAGTACAGGCGCGCGGCCGCATCAAAGCAGCGTCCGGGCAGATGGCTGACCAGGCGGAACAGCCAGAGTTTGGGCGAGGCCGAGCGGAAGGGGGCCAGCAGGGCACGGGCTTCGCGGCCCCGGCCGTCGCGCCAGAGGGCAATGGCCTGCTGAAAGGCGGCCCGCTGACGCAGCATGGCCACGATATCCGCATATTCCTTTTCATAGCCGGGATAGAGCCGGCAGTGCTTGTCCAGAATGCGCAGGGTTTCGTCGGCAAACTGGCCGAACTTGCGGAAGGTGGTATTGCCGCCGTGCACACGCCAGAGGGTCAGCGGGCGGTCCACATGGGCCAGTTTCCAGTCATGGGCCACGCGGTAGAAGACATCGGCCTCCTCGCAAACGTTGAGGCTTTCGTCAAACCATGGCGGCGGCGTGCCGTCGGCGGGCAGGGGCGCCAGCGATTCCAGGGCGCTGCGGCGCAGCATGGCCGAGGACATGGAAATCCACTGACGCTGCATGAGTTCCCGGAAGGCCATGCCGTCCACGGGGCGGGACTGCCGGAACAGGCGCTTGAGCACGCGCCGTCCGTCAAAGATTTCCGTATCCGTGCAGACCAGGCCCACCTGCGGGTCCGTCTCGAAGATATCCACCTGTTCGGCCAGCTTTTCGGGGCGCCACAGATCGTCGCAGTCCAGAAAGGCAATGTAGCGGCCCCTGGCCTCGCGCAGGGCCAGATTGCGCGCCGCGCCCAGCGGAACATTGACCTCGCCGCGGAAATAGCGCAGCCGTCCCCGCAGCGGGGCAAAGGCCTGGGCTATGAGGGGGCTTTCGTCGGTGGAGCAGTTGTCCCAGAAAATGACTTCGAAGTCCGTGAAGGTCTGGGCGGCCAGCGAGCGCAGGGCCTCTTCCAGCTTGGCCGAGCTGTTGTAGCAGTTCATGATGACGGAAACCGCGGGCGGATTGCCGCAGGGCTGCTGCCAGAGGTCATCCCCCGCCCCGGGACGGGGCAGGAAGCGCGGGTCTGTTTCGCGGGAGGCCAGGGTTTCCACCGCGCGGAAAACCCAGAAGCGGCAGAGCAGATACACGGCCACGGGCACCAGCACCGAGGCCAGCAGCATGGCCAGACCGTAGGGCAGGCCGGCATGGCTCAGGGGCAGGACCAGCAGGGCATTGAAGACGAGGCCGAAGACCTGCACGCCGGCAAAGCGGCGCAGCATGGGGCCGTGCGGAGCCTGCGCAATGTCAAAGGTCCAGCGGCGCTGCCCCCAGTAGGCCACCAGAAAACTTGCCGCATAGGCCAGGGCATTGCCCAGCAGCATGGGCCAGCCCCAGCAGGAAACCAGCAGCAGGCCCAGCAGGATGTAGCAGAAGGCGGACAGCCCCCCCACAAAAACATAGCGCACCCAGCGCCGGGCAAAGAGCGAGCGCACGAGTTTCCGGTATTCTTCAAAGGTCATGGCGAATCCTTGCCGGCTCAGGCCAGGGCGGCGCGTGCGGCGCGGCAGACCTCGTCCACGTCATCCATGCTCAGGCCCGGATGCAGGGGCAGGGTCACCAGCTCGCCGAAGAGCTGTTCGCAGGCGGGAAGGGGCAGCTGCCCGCTTTCCCGGAAGAAGGTCAGCCAGTGATTGGGCTTGTAGTGGACGCCCGTGGGAATGTCCTGGGCAGCCAGGGCAGCCTTGAAGGCGTCCTTGCGGCCGTTGAGGATGCGCACAGGCAGAATGTGCGGCACGATGAAGTCCTGGGGATCCGTCCGCAGCAGCCGCAGATCGGCCAGTCCGGCCAGTCCCTGCGCATAGCGGTCGTACAGGGCGCGCCGGGCCGGGATGAATTCCCCGTCCAGCCGGGAGAGCTGCACCCTGCCGATGGCGGCCATGATGTTGCTGAGGTGAAAGCGCCAGCCCTGCCGCTTCACATCCGGATCCCAGGTGCGGGTTCCGGCAAAGCGGGACTGGGTGTCGCCCTCCACGGAGAGCAGGCGGGCATCGGCCGCGCGGGCGGCGCACTGCCGGTCAAAGGCCACCAGGCAGCCACCTTCGCCGCAGGTGATGTTCTTGATGCCGTCAAAGCTGAAACAGATCAGATCGCCGAAGCTGCCGATCTTTTTGTCCTGATGGCGGCAGCCGAAGGCATGGGCCGCGTCTTCGATGACGCGCAGTCCCTTGCGCCGGGCAAAATCGTAGACCTCGTCGATCTGCCACGGATTGCTGGCATAGTGAACGGGCATGATGGCAATGACGTCACCATCCAGGCGTTTTTCGGCGTCGGCCAGGTCAATGGTGCCGGTTTCGGGCAGCACATCGCAGGCAACAGGCCGGCAGCCGGCGGCGGTGATGGCCTGAAAGGAGGCCACAAAGGTCAGCGAGGGCACAAGAATCTTGGGCGGGCGGCCGGTGTGGCGGTCGGGCAGCAGGCTGTCCACGGCCAGGGTAAGGGCGGCCGTGCCGGTATTGGCGGTGATGATCTGCCAGCGCTCCACACCCAGCCAGGCGGCCAGCTCTTCCTCAAAGCGGCGGGTCTCCGCACCGATGCCCAGGTAACCGTCCTCAACGATGACACGGCGCACGGCTTCGGCTTCAGCTTCACCCACGATGGAACGGGAAAGACGTAACGTCATAGGAACCTCCACGCGTTTGGGATGGTGTCCCTGCATACCCTCTAATGGCGCCGGGGGCAAGTCTCGGCTGGTCCGGGGGATGGGCCGCCTTGAAATCGCGCGGGGGATGGCATAGGCTGCCGGACGTTCTGTCCCCACCTGTAACCCCCGGCCTGCCATGCCCCCTGCCTTTTCCCGTCTGCTGCCGCATCTGGCCCTGCTGGTGGCCATGCTGTTCTGGAGTACGTCCTATCCGGCCATGCGCATTGCGCTTACCGGCCTGGACCCGGTCACCCTCATGTTCGGCCGCATGCTCGCGGCCACGCTGGTGCTGCTGCCCGTGCTGCCCGGCCTCTGGCGCGCGTTGCGGCGTCAGGGCGGCTGGGGCTGGCTGCTGTTCATGGGCCTGTGCGAACCCGGCTGCTATTTTTTGCTGGAAGCCAATGCCATGCGCTTTACCACGGCCTCGCAGGCCGGCATGATCGTGGCCGCCCTGCCGCTTTTTGTGGGTCTGCTGGCCTGGCTTGCCCTGCGTGAGCGGGTGGGCCGCCTGGGCTGGCTGGGGTTCGGCGTGGCTGTGGCCGGCGTCATCTGGCTGACGCTGGCTGCCGCCCCCCAGGAAAGTGCCCCCCGGCCCGTGCTGGGCAATCTGCTGGAAGGGCTGGCCATTGTCTGCGGTGCGCTCTATACCGTGACGGCCCGGCACCTGTCTGCCCGTTATTCTCCGTTGCAGATCACCCTGGTGCAGTCGCTGGTGGGGCTGGGCTTTTTCGGCACGCTCTGTCTGCTGGCCCCCTCCACGGCAGAGCCGGTGAATCTGGGCCTTGATCTGCCGTCCTGGGCGCCCTGGGCCTGCGTGGTCTACCTGGGCTGCGTGGTTTCCCTGGGCGGGTACGGCCTCTACAATGTGGGCGTGCATGGCCTTTCCGCCGCACAGGCCGCGGCCTATACCAATCTCATTCCTGTCATGACGCTGATCATCGGCGTCTGCTTTTTGCACGAGGTTTTTCTGCCGTCGCAGTATGCGGCCTCGCTGCTGGTCATTGCCGGTGTGCTGCTCAGCCAGTGGCGGCGCCGGGGCTAGGCCATGCGTCACGCTTTGCCAATTTCATGATTCTTTATACACTTGTGCCGGAAGAGAAGGGAAAAGTCTTCGGCACGCCCTGCGCATGTCCTGCCGCAGAGGGTTTGGCAGCTGCCGGCAGCATGTCTTCCTGAGTGCCACCGGGGAGGGCAGCGCGGGATGCCGGGCGCTCCATCAGGGCGCTGTGCCGGTGCTGTGTGCCGCGTGGCGCCAGTTTCTGGTGCGCTTTTCCCCGGCGTGGCCGGCTTGGCCCATGGCCTGCCAGCGGCAGGACCGGGACGTGCGAGCGCGCCATGCCGGGGGCAATGGCTTCTGCGTGCGTCCTGCCCGTGCCGGCGCGTATGGCCATCTCCGGCATCGGACTGGGCACGGGCTGTTGCTGCAAGGCAGCAACTTCCGGGTTTTCTGAGCGTGCTGTTCTGCGCGCTTCCTGCAAGGATATTGCCGAAAACGCATGAGGCAGGGTATGAGTACAGGCAAAAGTCCGTCTTTTTCAGATCAGGCGCATCTGCTGCGGGAAGAATTTATTGATTTGTTGAATCATGTTTTTCTGGCAGTTGTCCGGGTAGATCCCAGTAGGGACGAATGCCAGATATTTACGGGAGAATTACAGCGGCATCACGGCAAAAAATTTTCCTATACAGCCCTGCTGCGTGCGTTCAGGCGTTTTCTCCATCGCAAGGATCATGCGCGGATTCTTCATGATTTGTCCCTTGAAGCCCTGGAATCGTACCGCGAGCATCAGGCAGACAGCATTGATTTCGGCTATGTCACCTTTGGGGAGGAACGCTGGCTTTCCGTCAAGGTCATTGCGGACAGGGATGCTCCCTGTATTTATCTTCTGATCAAGAGGGCAACGGCCTATCAGTGCCTGCAAAAAGATATCTCACAAATGTATGTGTATGACAGATGTGATTACTTTATCTATCTTGATACGCAGGCAAACAGCTATATCATGTTTGGCGGAAGCGACAACAAGACGCTTCCGCCCGTTATCTGCGACGATTACGAATCGACCATTGTGAGCTATGCGGAGACCTTTGTTCCCCCGGAAGACAGGGAAATGGTCATCAGGGAAATGCGCCTTGACCGCGTCTGCGAGATGCTGGAACTGCATGGCATCCATACCCTCTATACCGGCGTCATTGACCCGGAGAGGGGCTACAGACGAAAAAAGCTGGAATACCGCTATTATAATAAGGAGAGCAAGAAGGTCCTGCTGAATCGTCAGGCTGCCTGTGCGGAGATTGCCGCAGCCTTGCAGGACATGACGCTTTCGGCCCTGCTCTTCATTGATATCGACAATTTCAAATCCATCAATGATTCGTTCGGCCATGATGTCGGCGATACGGTCATCATCCGCATAGCCAATATTCTCAAGGCCGGTATCCGGCAGGGGCAGGACATTGCCGGACGCATCGGTGGCGATGAATTCATCATTTTTCTGCGCAATCTCCGCAGCAAGGAGGATGCTCTCCTCTGCGCACGCCGTTTGTGCGACAGGATTTTCGCGCTTAATACGGGGCACCACTATACCATTTCCAGCAGCATCGGCATTGCCTTTGCCCCTGACGACGGAACCGACTATGCCACGCTTGCACGCGCTGCTGATCAGCGGGTGTATCGCGTCAAGTCGTCGGGAAAGAATGGCGTCAATTATACCTGGAATCCAGACGCGTGAGCGCGTTGTCCGTGCAACGGCGTTTTGGGGGCACAGCAGGGTGACAATGGCAGGTCGGCGCCGGGCATTGTCTTTGCCCGGGATCGGCGCTTGCTGCTATGGCGGCCGGCGTAAAGACGGCCTGCAACGGGCAAACGCGGGCGCTCTGGGGCCGTTGTATGCGCTGTGCCGCTCTTTCTGCTGTGCGCCCTCCTGCGCAGGAAAGTCCACCTGGGCATTTTCCCGTTCCCCGGAACGCACGGGGAAGTACATACCTGCTTACAGATTCTTGAGCTTGCGCCAGAGAGTAGAGCGGTGCATGCCAAGCAGGGCGGCAGCCTTGTTTCGATTGTTGCCGCACTGGCGCATGGCCTCGAGAATGGCCTCTCGTTCCGGCAGGCTGTGCAGCGGTTGGTTTGGGGGTGCACTTCCCAGCATGGCACGCAGCAGCGTTTCGTCCATGATCACCGGCGATCCCTCGCACAGCAGTACACTGCGCTCCATGAGCGCCCGTAGTTCCCGGATGTTCCCGGGCCAGTCCCGTTCTGTCAGCAGGCGCAGGGCGCCGGCGGTGATCTCGCCGGGGATACGCCCGTAGCGGGCGCATTCCCGTTGCAGAAAATGGCGGGCAAGTTCAGGCATGTCCTCCATACGTTCCCGGAGGCTGGGAATATCCAGCCTGAGGACCGCCAGGCGGTAGTAGAGGTCTGCCCGGAAGCGTCCCTGCCGTACAGCGTCCTCTAGGCGCTGGTTAGTGGCGGCGATGATGCGGCAACGGGCTTTCAGCAGTCGGTCATCACCCAGTCGGGAAAACTCCCCTTCCTGAAGAACACGCAGAAGCCTGCTCTGCATCTCCAGCGGCATGTCGCCAATTTCGTCAAGAAAGACGGTTCCCTGTCCGGCCGATTCAAAGACGCCCTGTCTGCCACTGCGCCGTGCGTCGGTGAAAGCGCCCCGCACGTAGCCGAAAAGTTCGCTCTCCACGAGGGTTTGCGGGAGTGCCGCAAGATTGACCGCCACAAACGGCTGGTTGTGGCGGGGGCTGGCCAGATGGATGGCATGGGCAAAGAGTTCTTTGCCCGTGCCGGTTTCCCCCTGCAGGAGGACGGTGGCATCGGTCTGGGCATACTTCTGCGCCATGTGCTTGGCCCTGCGTAGGGTTGCGGCGTGGCCCACAATGTCATCAAAGGAAAAGCGGGCTTCATGTCCCCTCTCCTGAAGGCTTGCCGGGGCTGGGCTGGACCTGGGGTCCAGCGTGACAATTCCTGCCATGCCGCCGACGGGTGCCGACAGCCTTTGCCACAGGGCAGAAATGGCGCGTTGCCGTCTGTCCGTCAGAGATGCTCTGCCTGATGGTTCGTGCAGCAGGGAGGCAAAGAGGGCTTTCTGAAACAGAGGCAGACGTGCGGCAGTCTGGCCGGCAAGGTGCCGTTTCCCCTGTTCCATCATGCGTGCCGCCTCTGCATTGGCGTAGAGCACCTTCCCGTCGTCATCCAGGGCCAGGATTCCCTGCGGCAGCTGATCCAGTATGGCAGAGAGCAGCCGGGCCTCCCTGCGTGCATTGTCCCGTGCTGTGGTGATGGTCAGGGCCGAGGCATAGGCCTGGCGTATGGATTCTTCGCTGGAGTCAAGCAGTACGGCAGGGATGGCATTTTCCCGGCATATTTTTACCACCCGTGCATCACCGATGATGATTTCCGCGTTGTTTTCCAGGGCATTGAAGACGGACTCCACACAGTCCCATGGCGAGGAGCGGTAGATGAGGCGCACGTCAATGTCAAAAAGGGCGGTGATCTTCTGAATGCCTTCAAGCATGCCGGCATAGGCAATGAAGGCAATGCGATGGCTTGTCTGCCGGGCTTTGCGAATGGCATCAATGATATCAAAGGGAGATACCTGCACGCTGACGACGGGGATGGCGTCGGCATCGTCGACCTGTTCCTCGCGCAGAAATTCCGCAATTCCGCCCCGGCTGACGATGACCTCAATGGATGAGGCCCGGGCATAGGCGATGATGTCCGGTGGCGTCATTTCCAGGCCGTTGACGGCAAGAATATTGTCCGCGAGGGGGGACAGGGCCTGATGCAGCGTTGCGGTGAAGGATTCGTCCGGTGCGGCAAAGAGAATTCGGGGTGAGGGCTGAGGCATGGCAGTCTCCCGCGAGCGAGATATGTTGCAACAGTGTGCAACACATTCGGCTATTATGCAACATATTCTTTCTGACCTCAAATAGCTATCTCATTGTTTTCTTTTTATTTTATTGTTTGGTATGTGTTTTGCTACCCGTAGAGTGCATCAAGTATGGTGTAGCGGCTACATGTCCGTCCATCCACACCCTGAAAAACCACGGGGGAATATATGAAGACACCTTTTTTGCTGACAGTTGTGTGCGCTCTGAGCATTTTTCTGTTTGGTCATCCTGCGCGAAGCCTTGCCGCATTTCCCGAAAAGGAAGTCCGGCTCATTGTTCCCTATCGGGCCGGAGGGCAAAGCGACCTCACTGCCCGGAAGCTGGCAGAAGTGATTCAAACGCATAATCTTCTGCCCCATCCGGTCATCGTGGTGAACATCCCCGGCGGAAATACCCAGGAAGGGCTGCGCAATGTCAAGAACGCCCGCCCTGATGGCTATACCCTGCTGCTGCACCACTCGGCCTTCATTACCATGAAGGCGCTGGGACAGATCGGCATGAGCTGGTCCGATTTCGACATGGTGGGGCAGACGCTGGTCATGTCCAATTCGCTGGTGGTCAATGCGGACTCCCCCTTTTCCCGGGCGTCGGAATTCATTGCCGCGGTGGAAAAGGCCCCTGGCAAGTACAGAATTGCCATTCCCGGGCTTGGCGGCGTGGCGCATCTGGCACTTCTGGATGTGCTCATCCGCAAGAATATTCTGAATAAGGTGGAAATCATTCCCTTTGACGGCGCCAATGAAGCTGTGACGGCGCTCATGAGCAAGCGTGTGGATATGCGTACCGCACCCAATGCGGACATGGCACGCTTTGTCCGGTCGGGCGAGCAGCGCGTCATTCTTGTTGTGGGCGACGACAGGCTTCCGGGAATTGATTCCCCGGAATATGCCGCGGACCTGGGCATACGCAATGCGCTTGTCCTGCGCAATGGCGTCTTTGCCCCGCGTGGCATACCGGAAGAAGCCCGTACGGTGCTGGCCGAAGCCCTGCGCAAGGCTGTTGCCAGCAGGGAGTTTCAGGAATTTGCCACACAGCAGGTGGCCGAGGGGCTGTTCCTGAATGCCGATGACTGGGCCAGAACCTTCCGCGAGGATGAGCGTAACGTGGCCAAGCTTGTGGAGTTTCTTGTCAGGAAGTGATTTCTGTCGCTGAGTCTGTCTGGCCTGGGGAAGGGCGCCCACGGGCACTTTCTCCGGCCTGGAGGCCGTATGAAGAGTATGGAGTATCTGTTGCTGGTTGTTCTGGGAGGGGTGGGCATCTGGTGTGCCCTGGGCATAGAGGAGCCTGCCTTTTCCTTGCAGAAGGACTACCTCGGTGTGTCGGGCTATCCGTTGCTGGTGGGGCTGCTGCTGGCCGGTGTCTGTCTGCTGCGTGTTCTCTGCGGTGCTTTCTTGTCGGCCGCAGGCGCGGTCCAGCCCGCCGATGAGCGCCCGTGGGCGGTGCTGCCCGTACTGGTGGCTGCCGCCTATGTGGCGGGGATATCGTCAGTGGGATTTCTGCTCTGTACGTTCTGTTATCTGGGACTGATGCCATTTCTGCTTGACCGTCAGTCCGGCCTGCGGGACTGGTGGAAAAATCTGGTGTACGCCCTGGCTGTTTCGGCTGTACTGTTTGCCTTTTTCCGACTGTTCAAAATATATCTGCCGGACACCATCCTGTTTTAGGTGGCACGGCCTGAGAGGACAACGACCATGCTTGACGTCCTTGTGGCGGCCTTTGCCGCATTTGACCTCACATCGCTGCCTCTTTTATCCGGAGGCGTGCTGCTCGGTCTTCTCTTTGGCATCATTCCGGGACTTACTGCCACGCTTGCCGTCATCCTGCTGGTGCCCCTTACCTATGGCATGGATGCCATCACAGGGGTTTCCCTGCTCATCGGGGTCTATATCGGCGGTATTTCCGGCGGTCTTGTTTCCGCCATTCTGCTGGGTATGCCCGGCACCCCTTCCTCCATCACCACAGCCTTTGACGGCTTTCCCATGGCAAAGCAGGGGCTGGCGGGCAAGGCGCTCGGGGCCGGCATTGTGGCCAATCTTTTCGGGACGCTCATGGGCTGGCTGTTTCTTGTGGGGGTTGCGCCCCAGCTTGCCCGCCTGGCCCTCCAGTTCGGACCGTTTGAGTATGTGGCGGTCATTCTCTTTGGCCTGACTACCGTGGTGAGCCTGTCGGGAGATTCCATTCCCAAGGGGTTCGTCGTTGCGCTGCTGGGCCTGGTTATCTGTACCATCGGCATGGATCCCATCAATGGTCTGCCCCGCAATACCATGGGGCTGTCCTGTCTTTCCAATGGCATCAATGCCGTCCCCGCCATGATCGGGCTTTTTGTGGTGGCCGAGGTGTTCCGGGAATGCGAGAAGGGCGTGACGGGAGCGCTGCATCACACGGTCCGTGTGGAAGGAACCTCTTCCTTTGGCTGGATCGATTTTGTGCGGGGGCTGCCCAACCTGGTCCGTTCCAGTCTTATCGGCGTAGCCATCGGCATCATGCCCGGCATTGGCGGCAGTCTGGCCAATTTTGTTGCCTATGATCAGGCCAAGAAGGCTTCGCCGGAGCCGGAAACATTCGGGCAGGGTAATGTGGGGGGCGTCCTTGCGTCAGAAAGTGCCAATAATGCCGTTATTGGCGGCGCCCTCATCCCCATGCTTGCCCTGGGCATTCCCGGAGATGTGGTGAGCGCGGCCCTCATGGGCGGCCTGCAGCTGCACGGGCTGGAACCCGGTCCTCTGCTTTTCAGCGAAAATCCGCAGTTCATTGGCAGTGTATATGCCTCCTTTGCCGTCAATGCTTTGCTCATGTTCGTGTTCATGATGGCGCTGGGCCGGCGCATTTTGCCCAAGCTCCTGCTGGTTCCCAAGAAGTTTCTGCTGCCGGTGGTGCTCGTGGCCAGTACGGTGGGCTGTTACAATCTGGGGTACAGTCTGTTTGATATGTGGACAGCCGTGCTCTTTGGTGTGGTGGGTTATCTGCTGCATCGTTTCCGGTATCCCGTCACCCCCATGATCATCAGTCTTGTGCTTGGTAAGATGCTTGAAAAGCAGCTGCGTCTGGCGCTTATCATGGGCAAGGGCAGCATGCTCCCCCTGTTTACGCAGCCATTGAGTTTGCTCTTTCTTGTACTGGCACTTCTGTCTCTCGGATTTTCCCTTTATCGGGCATGGGGGCGCTCCGGGAGCCGCCCCCGGAGGTAGCTCTGCATGGAACAGGATATCATCAGACTGGACAGCCGGGATAATGTGGGTGTGGCTGTGGTGCCTCTGAAGGCCGGTCAGCGCTGTGCTATCATCGGTTCCGGTGAACAGCTGGCCGTTCGCGAGGATATTGCCTTCGGGCACAAGATTGCTCTGGTCGACATTCCGGAGGGAGGCCCTGTGATCAAGTACGGTGAAAGCATTGCACTTGCCAGCCGGCCCATTGTGCAGGGGAGCCTTGTGCACATCCACAATATGCGTGACACCATATAGCTTCGAAAGGGTGAAAGCTCATGATGTTCATGGGATACAGAAGAGCCTGCGGCAGGGCAGGAACCCGCAATCTTGTTGCCGTGATTCCCACCGTATTTTGCGCCAATTTTGTGGCCCGGCGCATTGCCGAGAGCGTTCGCGGCGCCTGTGTCTTTCCGCATCCCGTAGGTTGCGGCTATCCCGGCCCGGATCAGCGGCTTACTGCGCATGTGTTGCGGCGACTGGCCGCACATCCCAATTTCGGAGCCGTGCTGCTGGTGGGGCTGGGCTGTGAGCGGGTCCGTTTTGAGGATGTGGACAAGGATGTGGTGGGCAAGCCCGTGCATCACCTTGTCATCCAGGAGGAGGGGGACTCCCTGAAGGCCATTGCCCGGGGGGTTGCTGTGGCGCAGTCGCTGGCCATCACATTGTCTGCACAGGAACGGGAACCCTTTCCCTTGTCTGATCTGGTGCTTGGCCTCAAGTGCGGCGGAACGGACGCCACCTCCGGACTGGCGGCCAATCCCGCCCTTGGAGTGGCGTCAGACATGCTTATTGCTGCGGGGGGAACCTCACTGCTGACGGAAATCACGGAGCTGTGCGGCACCGAGCATATCATGGTCCGGCGGGCGGCCTCGCCCGAAGTGGCGGACAGAATACGGGCCTGTCTTCAGAAAAATGTACGGCGACTGCGCAGGGCCAGAGCCGCTGCGCATGCCAGCCGCGGAGAGAGTCTTCTTGTTTCGCCGGGCAACGCCGATGGCGGCGTGAGCAATGTGGTGGAAAAGGCACTCGGGGGCCTTAAGAAGGCAGGAAATGCCATTTTCCAGGATGTCATAGGCTATGGTGAGGCGCCGTCCGGCCATGGACTGTATCTTATGGATGGGCCGGGGCATGATGGCGAGGCCGTTACCGGTCTTGTTGCCGCCGGGGCAAGTATCGTGGTCTTTACCACAGGGCGCGGAACTCCCGCAGGTTTTCCGGGAATCCCTGTCATCAAGGCAACGGGCAATCCGGCCCTTTTTGCCAGCATGGGCGTCAACATGGATTTTGATGCCGGCGGACTTTTTCGTGAGCGGCGCCATGTGGAAGATATTGGCAGAGATCTGTTCCAGCTGCTGGTCCGGGTAGCCTCCGGTCAGCTGACACGGGCAGAGGCCATCGGCCATGATGAACTGTTCTGCGTGTCCCGCTTCGTATCCACCCACAGGCTGGTGGAAGACTGCGGGCTACTGTGTGCCGGAAGGGAGGCGTGAGTATGTATTACATTCGCAAGCGCGTTGCCGGGGGGGACTTTATGGCGGGGACATGGTGCAGCCTCGCGCTGCCCGCCATCTGTGAAATTATTGGCGAGAGCGGTTATGACTGGTTGCTCATCGATATGGAGCATGCGCCGGGAACCCCAGTTTCCCTGTTGCAGCAGCTGCAGGCTGTCCGGGGGTTTTCGCTTGCGCCCATTGTCCGGGTGCCGGCGCTTGACCGTGCATACGTGAAGTGGGCACTGGATCTCGGGGCATCAGGCATCATGTTTCCCGGTATCGATACGGCGGAACAGGCCGCAGAGGCGGTTTCCTTCATGCGCTATGATCCGCATGGCGTGCGCGGTGTCAGCGGTGCGGCACGTTGTGCCGGATATGGCCGGCATTTTTCCGCCTATGTTGCTGAAGCTGACGAGAATCTGCTGACGGTGGTACAGATAGAAAGTACCCGGGCAGTTAAAAACTGCGAGGCCATTGCCCGTACCGATGGTGTGGATGTGCTCTTTGTGGGGCCGATGGATCTGAGTACCAGTCTTGGGCTGCCGGGGCGTTTTGCCGACCCGCGTTTCATGGATGTGCTGCGCCAGGTGGCCCACGCGGCGTGTGCCGCTGGCCGGGCTTGTGGTATCCTGCTGCCCGATCCAGGGCTTGTCCCGCATCTGCGGGATATGGGATATACCTTTGTGGCCGTCAGTTCCGACACCAATATTCTGGTAAAGTATCTGGCAGAATACCGACAGCAGATAGGCCGGGAAGCCTAGACTGCTGCCTGGATGATGCCGAAGTCCCCGCTGGAAAAAATTGCAGCCGCCCCGTCACACCCGGGTGTGACGGGGCGGTATTGTCTATGACCTAGAGGGCCTGGCGCTCCTCCAGGTCCATGAGCTCCAGTTCGGCCATGCCGGCATAGTCCGTGAATTCAAAGCGCAGGGGGGTGACGGTAACATAGCCCCGGTTGAGCAGGTCCTTGTCCGAGCCGGCATTGATGGTCTGTGGCGGGATTTCGCCCACCAGCCACCAGTAGGGCGCGCCGCGCGGGTCCTTGCGTTCCAGGTAGGCATTCTTCCAGACGGCGCTGGTCTGGGGGCAGATGCGCAGGCCCTTGCTTTTTTCCAGCGGGCCGCGCGGATAGTTGACATTGATGACCCGGCGCGGGGCCAGGCGTTTCCACTGGATGCGCTGGGCCAGGGCCACGGCATGGCGGGCCTGGGGCAGCAGGTCGTCCTTGTCCGAGGCCACGTCGCAGGAAACGGCCATGGTGGGCAGGGCTTCGTGGGCCGCTTCCGTGGCGGCGCCCACGGTGCCGGAATAGAGAATGTCCGGCCCCACGTTGGGACCGGCATTGATGCCGGACATGACCAGGTCCGGGCGTTTTTTCAGCAGATTGCCCAGGGCCAGCTTCACGCAGTCCGTGGGGGTGCCGTACAGGCCGATGCCGGAAAAGTCGGCCTCGCTGATTTCCATGGCGCGCAAGGGATCAAAGACGGTGAGCGAATGCCCCACACCGGACTGCTGGCGCATGGGCGCCACCACGTGCACGGTATGGCCGGCCTCGCGCAGGGCCGCATACAGGGCGCGCAGGCCCGGTGCGCGGATGCCGTCGTCATTGGTCAGAAGAACATCCATTTGACAAACCCCCGGAAACAAGGAACTGTTGTGCAATATGCCCCCAATCGGAGCACAGGGTCAAAGATATATGGAAAAAGGTCATTACGTCAAAGATGTTACGGCCCCCGCAGAGGTGCGTGGCATTTTCGCCGTGGGGCAGGCCACGCTGGGGCAGTCCCGTAACGGCCCCTACTGGCGTGTGCTGCTGTCTGACGCCACAGGGGTGCTGGAGGCCAAGATATGGTCGCCTCTCAGTACGGAAATTGCGGAGCTGCCCACGGGCGCGCTGGTGGAGGTGCAGGGGCGTACCGGCCTGTACCGGGAGCAGGTGCAGCTCACCATCGAACATTGCCGTCTGCTGGATGCGGCGGAAAGCGCGGCCGTGGACCCGGCATGGCTCATGCCGGCCAGCCCCTATCCGCTGGACGACATGCTGGAAGAGGTGCAGACCCTGGCTGAGGAGGAGTTTCTGTACGCGCCATGGCGCAAGTTTGTGCGCTCCGTGCTGAAGGACGACGGCCTGCGGGCGGCCTTTCGCGTCTGCCCGGCGGCCAAGGGCGTGCATCATGCCTATGCGGGCGGCCTGCTGGAGCACAGCCTGGGGGTCTTCCGCCTGTGCCGGCGCCTGGCTGACCAGTACCCCGAACTGGACCGGCAGACCCTGCTGGCCGGTGCGCTTTTTCATGATTTCGGCAAGATACGCGAATTTTCCGGCGGTATTGTCAATGACTATACCGACGAGGGGCGACTCATCGGGCACATGGAGCTGGGGCTGGAGATTCTGGCGCCCTTTCTGCGCCGGTCCGGGCTGGAAGAGGGGCTTGTGCGGCACTTCCGGCATCTGGTGCTCAGTCATCACGGCGAGCTGGCCTTCGGCGCCGTGCGCCTGCCGCAGACCGCCGAGGCCCTGGCCCTGCACTATGCGGACAATCTGGACGCCAAGATGGCCCAGTGCCGCAGTCTCTTTGCCGCGCTGGAATCGCCCGAGGGCTGGACGCCCTATCAGGCTACCCTGAGCCGCGCCCTGTACCGGGGGCCAAGAACGCCGGAGGCGCCCCAGGCGGCGCGCAGCAGCCGGCGCCGCCGGGCGGCCGCCCCGTCTGCTGAAGAACTGTCACTTCTGTGAGGCTGCCATGTTCATCACTTTTGAAGGCATTGAAGGTTCCGGCAAGTCCACGGCCCTGACCCTGCTGTCGCAGGAGCTGAGCCGGCGCGGCTACGATCTGGTGCTCACCCGCGAACCCGGCGGCTGCGGCCTGGGGCGGGCCATCCGTCCCATTCTGCTGGATGCCCGCACCCGCGGGCTGCACAGCCGGGCCGAGCTGTATCTTTTTCTGGCGGACCGCGCCCAGCATGTGGGCGAAATTGTCCGGCCCGCGCTGGAGGCCGGGCAGATTGTGCTCTGTGACCGCTATACCGACTCCACCCTGGCCTATCAGGGCTACGGGCGCGGTCTGGACCCGGAGAAGCTGCGCCATATCAACCGCATGGCCACTGGCGGCCTGCAACCGGACCTGACCCTGCTGCTGGATCTGCCCGTATCGCTGGGCCTGGAGCGGGCCGGTCTGCGCAATCAGCGTGAGGGCACCGTGCTTTCGGAAGGGCGCTTTGACGCCGAAAGTCTGGATTTTCATGAGCGGGTGCGCCAGGGCTATCTGCAACTGGCTGCGGAGGAGCCGAAGCGCTTTGCCATCATCGATGCCACGCAGCCCCCCGAGGATGTGGAATTGCAGTGCCTTTCGGCGGTGGAGGACTTTCTGGCCCGCAATGGCTGTATTCTGGAACCATAGGGGCCATGCTGCCGGCGGCCGCTGCCCGGGCGGCCGGCCCGCATCGGGAGCGCCCCAGACTGTGCGCTCCGGACCGTGTGCCCCGGACCGTGCGGCCCTGCCGGGGGCCGCGGGAGGACATCCATGTGTGAAATCTATACCCTGCTGGTGCAGGGCAATGGCAAGACCACCTTTGCGCCCCGCGAGGATGCGGCCCTGGCCGCGGCCATCCGCGACGGCCTGCTGCCTGACGGGCATCAGTTCGTGAACCGTCTGGGCGATGCCGCCCTGTTGCAGTGCAGCGTCTTCCGTCGCGAGGCGGGGGCCGGCGGCTGCTTTGTGGTGCAGGACAGCGAGGGGCCGCTCTTTGCCGTGGTGGCCGAAAGCAACCTGGCCTACGGCCTGGGCCTGGGCCGATTCGGCCGGCTGGTGGCCTATGCCCGCTACGGGGCAGACATCTTTGAAAACGCGGACGTGGACGATGACGACCTTTAGCGCCGCTCGCCGGCTGGGGGTGGTCTTTTTCCCGGCCTTTGACTGGGCCATCTCGCCCACCCATCCCGAACGGGAAGAGCGCCTGCTCTATACCCGCGACCAGCTGCTGGAAGAAGGCCTCTTCGACATCCCCGGCATCACCGAACACCGCCTTGACATGGCAAGCCATGCCCAGCTGGCCCGTGTCCATTTCTGTCTGCCCTCGGTGGCGGCCGTGAGCACGGATTCCCACCTGGCCTCGGCCGGCGGGGCCATTACCGCCGCCCGCCTGGTCATGGAAAAAAAGGAAGACAGGGCCTTTGCGCTGGTGCGTCCGCCGGGGCATCATGCCATGCGCGTGGTGCATGGCAATCGCGGCTTCTGCAATATCAATAATGAAGCCGTCATGATCGAATACATCCGCGATCACTACCCCCGGCCCGACGGGCGGCCCCTGCGCATTGCCGTGGTGGATACGGATGTGCATCACGGCGACGGGTCACAGGATATTTTCTGGAATGACCCGCATACCCTGTTCATTTCGCTGCATCAGGACGGCCGCACCCTTTATCCGGGCACGGGCTTTCCCCAGGAATGCGGCGGGCCGGCGGCCCTGGGCCGCACCATCAATATCCCCCTGCCGCCCGAAACGGCGGATGCCGGCTATCTGTATGCCATCCGTCATGCGGTACTGCCCATTCTGGAGGAATTTCAGCCGGACCTCATCATCAATTCCGCCGGGCAGGACAATCACTTCACGGACCCGCTGGCCAATATGAAATTGTCGGCACAGGGCTATGCCGCGCTCAATGCGCTGCTGAATCCGCATATTGCGGTGCTGGAAGGCGGGTATTCCATCCGGGGGGCGCTGCCCTATGTGAACCTGGGCATCTGCCTGGCTCTGGCCGGGCTGCCTGCCGATGACATCCGCGAACCGCAGTGGACGCCGCAGAGCGAGCGGCAGAGCGCCCGCGTGACGGACTATATCGCCCGCCTGTGCGACGCCATCGTGGATATCTACCGGCATCCTCCTGCCGTACCTGACGAGGGCGGCGAAGAAAAGGATGCTCATGGCCGCTGGTGGCGTCGCAGCAAGCATATCTTCTATGATACGGACATGCTGCGCGAACAGCAGCGGGAAAGCTGGCGGCTCTGCCCCCACTGCACCGGTCTGGGCACATTTGAAACCAGCTCCGAGCGGGTGCCCCGTTCCTTCTGTCTGCTGTTGCCGCGCGGCGCCTGCGAGCACTGCCGCCGTGCGGCGGACAGTCTGGCCCGGGCTGCCCGGCAGGGCGGGCGCTATGCCCATGTGCTGCTGCTCGATCAGGATGCGGCTGCGGTGTAGGCAGCGCGATTCATGGCAGACGGCGCGGGCAGGCGTCCGGGCGCCTGTGCTCGTCGCTCCGTCCCCTTCCGCCCCCGGGCTGCTGCCGTGCGGCCGGAGCCGGAGGAAGGGCCGTGCGCCAGCTTCCGGATGCAGCCCTTTGCCCGCCCTGAACAGACGTGCCGGCAAGGGAGAGGGAAGCACGAGGAGGCGGGGGAGAACCGTCTGGTAACGCGCGTTTTCTCGCCCCGTTCGGCATGTCCGGCATGGTGTCGTGCAAAAACCTTCCTGCCGTAACATTGCCGACTTTACCTTATGGCCGCTTCAGGCTATGTGAACGGCTGCGGGCGGCGGATTGCGCATCCCGATTCTGGATCTGGCCCGTTGGGCCTCTACCGCAAAAGGAGTCAGCATGGCAGACATTCTGATCATCGGCGCCGGTGGCGTGGGCAGCGTTGTGGCCCACAAGGTGGCGCAGGCAGCCAGGGACGAGGGCGTTTTCGGCAACATTACCCTTGCCAGCCGTACCAAGTCGCGTTGTGACGACATTGCCCGGTCGGTGAAGACCCGTCTGGGCGTGGACATCGCCACGGCGAAGGTGGATGCGGACAACGTGCCCGAACTGTGCAGCCTCATTCGTGAGGTCAAGCCGGCAGTGGTCTGCAATATTGCCCTGCCGTATCAGGACCTGCACATCATGGATGCCTGCCTGGAATGCGGCGTGCACTACATGGATACGGCCAACTACGAGCCGCTGGACACGGCCAAGTTTGAATACAAGTGGCAGTGGGCCTATCAGGACCGTTTCCGCGAGGCAGGGCTGACGGCCCTGCTGGGGTCCGGCTTTGACCCCGGCGTGACCAATGTCTTTGCGGCCTGGGTCATGAAGCACAAGCTGGACGAAGTGCACGTGCTGGACATCATCGACTGCAATGCCGGCGATCACGGCCAGCCCTTTGCCACCAATTTCAACCCGGAAATCAATATCCGCGAAGTGACCGCCCGCGGTCGTTACTGGGAGCGCGGCGAATGGGTGGAAACCGACCCCCTGTCCTGGAGCATGACCTATGACTTCCCGGACAATATCGGGCCCAAGAAGTGCTTCCTCATGTATCATGAGGAGCTGGAATCGCTGGTGCAGAACCTCAAGGGCATCAAGCGCGCCCGTTTCTGGATGACCTTTTCCGAGAATTACCTGAACCACCTCAAGGTGCTGGGCAATGTGGGCATGACCCGCATCGATCCCGTGAACTACAACGGCGTGGACATTGTGCCCATCCAGTTCCTGAGCAAACTGCTGCCCGACCCGGCCTCCCTCGGTCCGCTGACCAGGGGCAAGACCTGCATCGGCGATGTCATGCGCGGCATCAAGGACGGCAAGGAAAAGACCGTCTACATCTACAATATCTGCGATCATGAGGAATGCTACCGGGAGGTGGGCTCGCAGGCCATTTCCTATACCACCGGCGTGCCCGCCATGATCGGCGCCAAGATGATCGCCACCGGCACGTGGCGCAAGCCCGGCGTCTGGAACATGGAACAGTTCGATCCCGATCCCTTCATGGCCGATCTCAATGTCTACGGCCTGCCCTGGCAGTGCGTGGACGTGGACTAGAGCGTTCTGCCGTTGAAAAAGGCAGAACGCGAGGGGCACAGCGCCGTCCGGCCAGAAGCGCGCGGAAAACCGCGTTTTTTCCGCGAAACGACAGGCCATATGGTGTGAAACGTGAAGCGTTCCACACGGCAAATGCTCCAGGGTCTGCCGCCAGTCTTGTCACCAGAGGGAGGGGCCTTGCGCCCCTCCCTTTTTCCGCCCCTTTTTCCGTCATTGTGAGCACAGCGCATGAACCATCTGCTTCCCCTGCTTGATCCGGCCCGCGTCCCTTCCCCCTGCTTTGTGCTGGATGAGGCCCGCCTGCTGGCCAATGCCGCCATTCTGAACAGCGTGCAGGAGCGCACGCATGCCCGCATTCTGCTGGCCCTCAAGGGCTATGCCGCCTGGGCCACCTTTCCGCTGCTGAGCCGGGATGCGTCCCGCGGCGGACACGGCCCGCTCTACGGCACCTGCGCCAGCTCCGTGGACGAGGCCCGCCTCGGCCGGGAGGAATTCGGCGGCGAGGTGCATGCCTTTGCCGCGGGCTGGTCCGATGCGGACATGGAGGAACTTCTGCCGCTGGCCGATCATATCGTCTTCAATTCCCTGGCCCAGTGGACGCATTTCCGGCCGCGCCTGCTGGCCTATGCCAGGGAAAGCGGCCGCCGCATCACCTGCGGCCTGCGCATCAATCCCGAACACTCGGAAGGGGCGGTGGCCATCTACAATCCCTGTTCCCCCGGCTCGCGCCTGGGCATCCGGCCGCGTCACATGCCCGCCAGCCTGCCGGAGGGCATCAGCGGCCTGCATTTTCATACCCTCTGCGAACAGGGCGCGGACGCGCTGGAGCGCACGCTGCAGGCCGTGGAACGGCATTTCGGGGCGCAGCTTGCCCAGTGCCGCTGGATCAACTTCGGCGGCGGGCATCACATTACCCGCGAAGACTATGATCTGGACCTGCTCTGCCGCTGCATCACGCACATGGAGCAGACCTACGGCGCGCAGATTTATCTGGAACCCGGCGAGGCCGTGGCCCTCAATGCGGGCTGGATGACCGCCACGGTGCTGGATGTGGTGGAGGCAGACATGCCCATTGCCATTCTGGACACTTCCGCGGCCTGCCATATGCCCGATGTGCTGGAAATGCCCTATCGGCCCCGGGTGCTTGTGGCGGAGGGCAACCGCCTTGTAGAGGCGGGCGAGGCCGGCGAAAAGGGCTGGACCTGCCGCCTGGGGGGCAAGTCCTGCCTGGCCGGGGATGTCATCGGCGAATACAGCTTTGCCGCGCCCCTTGCCGTGGGGCAGCGCCTCATCTTTTGCGACATGGCCATCTACAGCATGGTCAAGACGACGACCTTCAACGGCCTGCGCCTGCCCGGCATCGGCCTGCTTGATGCCGGCGGCGATTTCCGCCTGCTGCATGCCTTCGGCTATGAGGATTTCCGCAACCGTCTGTCCTAGGGCAGGATACCCGTGGAGCGCGTCGGCGCACCCTTGAGTACCAATAACCAGAGGCGCCTGCTTCCCTGAGAGGAAGCAGGCGCCTCTGGATTTACGCTGCGGGAGGGGCCGGCGGGGCGTGGCTCCCCGCCGTGCCGGTTACCTACAGAGCTTCGTTGCCACGTTCTCCGGTACGGATGCGGACCGCATCCTCGATGTCACTGATGAAGATCTTGCCGTCGCCCACCTGGCCGGTACGGGCCGTGCCCACCACGGCATTGAGCACCTTTTCCAGGGCTTCGTCATGGACCACCAGCTCAATCTTGACCTTGGGCAGGCAGTCCACCTGCACGGTGGTGCCCCGATACACTTCCGTATGCCCGTGCTGTCGCCCAAAACCCCTGATTTCCGAATAATTCAGGCCGTGGATGCCCAGATGGGAAAGTTCGTTCTTGACCTTTTCAAACATGCCGGGCCTGATGATGATTTCCAGCTTCTTCATGATATCTCCCTTGGTTACAGCGAGTAGCCCCGTTCGTTGTGTTCGGTCAGATCCAGGCCGGTGTATTCCGCATCGGGCGTTACGCGCAGGCCGACGGTTCTGTCAACGATGAAGAGCAGAATGCGACTGACCACATAAACAAAGACCCACGTTCCCACAACGGAGACAAACTGTA
The DNA here is from genome assembly GCF_944324505.1 of uncultured Desulfovibrio sp. Taxonomy (NCBI): domain Bacteria; kingdom Pseudomonadati; phylum Thermodesulfobacteriota; class Desulfovibrionia; order Desulfovibrionales; family Desulfovibrionaceae; genus Desulfovibrio; species uncultured Desulfovibrio sp. Next base: position 60,962 of record NZ_CALUWO010000008.1, on the reverse strand, counting down.
CCCAAAGCTGGCGCGGATTGCCATAGAACAGGCCGTCCACATTGTTGATGGCCGCGCAGGCAAAGAGACCCGTAGCCAGGGCGCCCCAGGTGCCACCCACGCCGTGGATGCCCACCACGTCCAGCGCATCATCATAGCCGAAGCGACTCTTGAGCAGCACACCACCGTAACAGACGATACCACCAACAAAACCGATGATCATGGCAGGCAGCAGCCCCACAAAGCCCGCACCGGGGGTGATGGCCACCAGGCCGGCCAGCGCCCCGGAGATGGCGCCCAGGCTGGTGGGCTTGCCGGTACGCTTCCATTCCACCAGCATCCAGCCCAGGATGCCGCAGGCCGTGGCCAGGTGCGTGGTGAGCAGGGCATGTCCGGCCAGGGGGCCGGCAGCAAGGGCGCTGCCCGCGTTGAAGCCGAACCAGCCGAACCACAGCATGCCGCCACCCAGCAGGGTCATGGGCAGATTATGCGGCGTGAAGGACTGAGGACCAGTGGACAGCCGGGGACCAAGCGCCTGGGCGCAGGCCAGAGCCGCAGCCGCCGAAGCCATGTGCACTACCGCGCCGCCGGCAAAGTCCACGGCGCCCATCTTGGCCATCCAGCCGCCGCCCCAGACCCAGTGCGCCATGGGCGCATAGGCAAAGAACAACCACAGGGCCGAAAAGAGCAGCATGCCCGAAAAACGGATACGTTCGGCGTAGGCGCCGGAAATGAGCGCCACGGTCAGCACGGCAAACATGCACTGAAAGGCCATGAACACCGTGTGCGGCAGCTGGGGAGCCATGGGAGCGGCAACGCCCTCCACGCCATTGAGGAAGAGATAGGACAGGTCGCCAATGAGGCCCCCCACATCATTGCCAAAGGCCAGCGTATACCCGGCCAGCGCCCAGAGCACCGTAATCAGCCCCAGGCTGGCATAACTGTGCATGTGTGTGGACAGCACGTTCCGAGAGCGCACCAGACCACCGTAAAACAGGGCCAGCGCCGGCGTCATGAGCATAACCAGCCCGGCGCAGATGATGATGAAAGTCGTGTCCGCAGGGGTCATCCTGAACTCCTTTATGGTCATTGGCCGTCGTCGACCATCCTGCATGTATCCCCGGAAGCACTGTCTTCCGGCACGCACGGCGGCTGTCTGACCCGAAAAAAGATACCTGGAAGAGGATTTGGCGCCATATCTTCTTCCCCGCTGGCAGAGCCAGACGGTTACTGAGGCCTAAGCACAAAGCGTGCCAACATGACATGTTCAGGACAATTTTTTTATAACATACTAATTTTCAAGGAAATAAAAAATGGCAGACAGCACGGGGCCAGACGGGCTGTCAGACAGGAGGGGATGTTTTATGACAAAAATGTAGAAAAGAGACTTTTCAGTGTGTCTCATGCGGACAAAGAAGAAAGCCTCAAAAAAAAGAATCAGTAATGCTGAATGGTTATGGCTTTTGTCCGTAAATCTACATTTTTTGTTTTTCCTGTGCTGGCACGCAGGCGGCCCCTGTGGCCGGGAGAAGCTGTGGGCAGGATTTTGGGGAGGACTAAAATAAAAAAATGTGAAAAATGAGTATATTATAAAAAATATACATCGATGTATTTTTTTGGGGAAGGGAGACCATGCGCGGCAGGCAGTCGCCCGGCAAAGGCGGCGCCTTGTCCATGGCCGGGGCGGCCGCGGACGGCGGTGACGGTATCAGTTGGCGTCCTGTGACAGGTAGATAAGTTCTTCGGCCATGACCAGCAGCTCTTCAATGAGGCCGCCGCCCCGCATGGGATGGCCGAAAATGGCCTGGCGCTGATTGTCCAGGCCGCGCGGGTCCACCACATCGGGCGCCATGGGAGACAGGACATCGGCCAGCCGGCAGGACAGCAGGTAGCCTTCTGCCCCGTCGCGAAACAGGCCCGCCAGATCGGCCAGGCGCTGCCCGCAGCGCTGCCAGAGGTCCAGTGCGGCAGGAGAGGGGGCGATGTCGGCCAGGGTATGGAGGGCGGCGTACAGATTGTTGCAGGTGCCACCGGGCAGGCCGGACTTCCAGCCCCAGAGCCAGGGAGCGCGGCGGAAGAAGAGATGGTGTTCCACGCCCAGGTCCAGCACCTCGCGCACGGCCGTGAGGGCGCGGCGCAGCAGGGGCCGGGCATGGACGGGCCAGAGGTCGGCCGCCGGGGCATCGCCGGAAAGGTTCCAGGCGGGCACCAGTTCCCGCTGCGGCGCCAGGGCGGCCAGCTCGCGCAGCAGGTGGGCCAGCCAGCGGTTGGCATCCGGGCTGTCCGGGGTTTCCAGATGGGAATAGCTGAGCACATAGCGCCCCTGGCCGTACGTTCCCGCCACGATGACAGGCTGGCCGGCCAGATAATCCGACGAGAGGTTGACCCCGTACAGGGCCTGCCAGGCCTCGAACACATGATCGGGAATGCGGCGCACAGGCAGATCGGCCAGCCAGAAGTCGTCATCCGGAGCCTCGTAGCAGGCCAGCACGCTGACGCTGTCCTTTGCCTGCGGCGCAAAGCGCCCCGGCCACCAGACCGGCAGCGAGGGCAGTGCTCCCGCCCCCGGAGGGCCGGGAAGCTGCTGCCCGGCCACGCTGGCCGTGCAGTGCCGGCAGTCGTCGGCAGGGACATGGGCGCAGCCGCGCCAGTAGGGCGGGATCAGGGCGCAGGCCGCATCGCCCAGGGGGGGGCGCAGGGGATCGCCGGCCGGGATGGGCAGGGGACTTGCCTGTGGGCCGAAGCAGGCCCGTACCCGCACGCTGGCATGGCCGGAAATGAGATGCTGCTGCCGCTCGGGGTAGCTGCCCCGTGTCCACGGGCAGAGGTGCAGGCCGTCCTGTTCGCGCCTGTGGCTCAGCGCCAGGCCCACGCCGCCGCAGATGCCCAGATAGCGGCCCCCCTGGCGGATATAGGTGCGGATGGCTTCGCGTCCTTCCCTGCCCAGGGCCTGCGCCTTGAGCCGGGCATTGCCGCCGGGCGCCATGAGCAGGGGCGTCATACCCCCTGCCCCCGGCTTGCCTAAAAGGCCGCCATTGGCTATGTCTTGACCCTTGACGAGACGACAGGACAGGCCCAGGGCGCGCAAGGCGCGCCAGACCATGAGTCCCCAGATGTGGGAATCGTCCCAGAGGACGAGTATCGTGGAGTTTGAAGCCTGCATAACGAGACAGTATTGCCGCCTTTCATGGAGAAAGCAAGATGGCTGACACCCTCCCCAAGGGCTATGAGCCCCGTGACGTGGAAGAGCGCTGGCGCGCCCACTGGCAGGAGAACAAGACCTTTACGCCCGACCCCGATGCGCCGGGTGATCCCTACTGCATTGTCATTCCGCCGCCCAATGTGACCGGCGCGCTGCACATCGGCCATGCCCTGAATCAGACCCTCATTGACGTGCTGTGCCGCCACGCCCGCCAGAAGGGCAAGAATGTGCTCTGGATTCCGGGCACGGACCATGCGGGCATTGCCACGCAGAACGTGGTGGAACGCGCCCTGGCCAAAGAGGGCAAGACCCGGCAGGACCTGGGGCGCGAGGCCTTCATCGAGCGCGTGTGGCAATGGCGCGAGGACTACGGGCACCGCATCCTCAACCAGATTCGCGCCCTCGGCGCCTCCGTGGACTGGACGCGCCTGCGCTTCACCATGGACGAGGGCCTGTCGCAGGCCGTGCGCAAGGTTTTTGTGCAGCTCTATAACGAGGGCCTCATCTACAAGGGCGACTACATCATCAACTGGTGCTCGCGCTGTCATACGGCCCTGGCCGATGACGAGGTGGAACACGAGCCGCACAAGGGCAAGCTGTGGAAGGTGCGCTATCGCCTGGAAGACGGCAGCGGCGAGATCGTCATCGCCACCACCCGCCCGGAAACCATCCCCGGCGATACCGCCATCTGCGTGCACCCCGACGACGAACGCTATCAGCACCTGGTGGGCAAGACGGCCGTTGTGCCTGTGCTGGGCCGCCGCATCCCCATCATTGCCGACAGCTACGTGGACCGCGAATTCGGCACCGGCGCCCTCAAGGTCACGCCCTGCCACGATCACAACGACTGGGCACTGGGCAAGAAGCACCATCTGGAATTTGTGCAGGTCATTGACGAAAATGGCATCATGAAGGCCGAGGCCGGCCCCTATGCCGGCCTGACCAAGGATGCCTGCCGCGAAAAGATCGTGGCCGACATGGAGGCCGCCGGCGACCTGCTGGGCGTGGAAGAGCTGGACCATGCCGTGGGCCACTGCTACCGCTGCCACACGGTGGTGGAGCCGCACGTGTCCACGCAGTGGTTCGTGGCCACCACCAAGATGGCCCCGGCCGCCCGCGCCGCCGTGCCGTCGCTGACCCGCATTCTGCCCGAATCCTGGGCCAAGACCTATTATCACTGGCTGGACAATATCCGCGACTGGTGCATCAGCCGGCAGATCTGGTGGGGACATCGCATCCCGGCCTGGACCTGCGCCCACTGCGGCGAGCTGATTGTGGCCGAGCAGGACCCCACGGCCTGCCCCCGCTGCGGCGGCACAGAGCTGGCGCAGGAAGAGGACGTGCTGGATACCTGGTTCTCCTCCGCGCTCTGGCCCTTCTCCACCATGGGCTGGCCGGAAAAGACCAAGGACCTGGCCCGCTGGTATCCCACCAGCGTGCTGGTCACCGGCTTTGACATCATCTTTTTCTGGGTGGCCCGCATGATGATGATGGGCCAGCACTTCATGGGGCAGGTGCCCTTCCATGATGTCTATCTGCACGCCCTGGTGCGCGATGCCACGGGCCGCAAGATGTCCAAGTCCACGGGCAATGTCATTGACCCGCTGGAAATGATCGACAAGTACGGCTGCGATGCCCTGCGCTTTACCCTGACGGCCTTTGCGGCCATGGGGCGCGACATCCGCCTGTCCGAAGAGCGCATCGAGGGCTACCGCCACTTCATCAACAAGGTATGGAATGCGGCCCGCTTTGCCCTCATGAATCTGCCGGAAACGGCGCCTGCCCCGGTGGACCTTGCCGCGGTGGAGGGGCTGCATCACCAGTGGATTCTGCACCGTCTGGAACTGGTCAAGCAGGATATGGACGTGGCGCTGGAGGAATACCGCTTCAATGATGCGGCGCAGCTGGGCTACAAGTTCCTGTGGAACGAATTCTGCGACTGGTATCTGGAACTCATCAAGCCCGACATGCAGGATGCGGCGCAGAAGCCCGTGGCCCAGTACGTGCTCTGGACCGTGCTGCGCGAACTGCTGCTCCTGCTGCATCCCATCATTCCCTTTGTGACGGCCGAAATCTGGAACGCCCTGCCTGTTCCCGCCGGGGAAGCAGCCACGGATATTGCGCGGGAACCCTATCCCGCGTCCCGGCCCGCCTGCGTGCGCCCCGCCGATGCAGCCCGCATGGAGCTTATCCAGGGCGTCATCGTGGCCGTGCGCACCATCAAGGCCGAGCTGAACATCAGCCCGGCCCACAAGGTGAGCCTGCTGCTGCATCCCGCCGATGCCGCCCAGGCTGCCCTGCTGGAGCAGAGCCGCGCCATGATGAGCACGCTGGCCCGCCTGGAAAGCCTGACCATCGGCACGGACCTTGCCGCGCCCAAGGCGTCGGCCTCGTCCGTGGTGGAAGGCTGCCAGGTTATCGTGCCCCTCAAGGGCGCCGTGGACCTCAATGGCGAGCTGGCCCGTCTGGACAAGGAGCTGACCAAGTTGGAAAAGGACGTGGCCGGCGTGCAGGCCAAGCTGCATAACGAAAGCTTTGTGAGCCGCGCCCCGGCCGAGGTGGTGGCCCGCGAGCGCCAGCGCGCCGAAACCCTGCTGGACAATCGGGCCAAGCTGGTGGCGCTGCGCGAGCGCTTCCGCCAGGCCCTGGAGGAGGATGCCGATGCCTAGGCCCGTACAGCGTCTTCTGGCCGTCTGCTGCCTGTTCTGCCTGTGCCTTGCCGGGATGACGGCCACGGCGGAAGCGGCGCCCGTGGATACGGCGCGCATCATGCGCGAGGTTCTCGCCGTTCTGGACGGAGAAACGGCCGGCCGAGTGCTGCACGATATCGGCCAGCTGCGCAAGGCGGGCTTTGTCTATCAGGCCAGTCTGGCCGTGTCGGAAGAGTCCTGCCCCGTGCATGACGACAAGGATCAGCAGGCCGTGCTGTGCGGCCTTATCACGGCGGACCGTTCCTTTGCCTTCTTTTTCGGGCGGCCGGAAGACGTGCTGCGCGAGAACCGGCAGCTCCAGGCCCTGTGGGGCAAGGCGTTGCCCCGTCTGACCCGGAGCGAGGCCCAGGTGCTGCACAGCGCCCCGGACAGCCGGCGTGCCCGCGAGATTGTGGAAAAGTTCTTCCGCCAGCAGTACGCCGCCTTTGTGGAGGCTGCCGGCAGCAACGAGGCCATGCTGCGCCTGTTTGCCGCCTATGTGTACGGCGTCTATATCGAGCGCCTGTACATGGCGTCCGTCATGGTGCTGGCCGCGGCGGAAGGGGGCGACCTGGACCCGGTCTATGCCCTGCACGACAGTCTGTCCGCCTGCCATGGCAAGGCCCTGCTGCTGCTGGGCAAGGCCGGCGTGCTGGGGCCGGTGGATGAAAGCGTGCGCCGCAGCGTGCTGGTCAAGCAGTTGCAGAAACTGCTGACGGCGGAGCAGGGCCATCCCACCCTGGACAGTCTGCGCGAGGTTGTGGAGCTGACCCAGAACGAACGCCTGCGCTATCTGGTGCCCTGTCCCATTGTGCGCTAGACGCCAGGCATGCGTCCGTTACGGCGGGCATCCCCATGCGGGGGTGCCCGCTTTGTGTTTTGCGTCCGTGCCATCAGGCACGGCGCATGCAGAAACTGTCCGGGGAGGCACTGGCAGCGCTTCCGCCTTTCTGCTATGGGAAAAGCGATGGTACGGCAGGGCATGCCGCGCGGGCGGCGTGTCCGGGGTGTGAACAGGCAAGGCAGGTGAGGTATGCCAGGGCGATTTTCTTTGCAGGGCAGGGCGGTCAGACTATTGCTTGGGTTTCTGTGTGTTCTGGGCGGCAGCATGCTGTCCTGTGCGGCACAGGCACAGGATTTGCTCGGCACCGGGCATGTGACGCTGACCAGCGGCAACTATGATGTGGTCTACGGGGAATATCATTTTGAAATGGGCCGGGGCGTCATCCAGGGGGCCACAGTGGACATGGAGGGCGGCACGGTGCAGACCCTGTTCGGCGCGCAGATGGCAACCCCGCTCCAGAGCGGCCACGTGCTGGGCAATGTGGTGCGCATCAGCGGCGGCAGCGTGAGCGGCGATGTCTTTGGCGGCAGTGCCGCCAGCATGGAAGGGGAGGCCTACGCCACCGGCAATGTGGTGCTTGTGTCGGGCACGGCGCAGGTGGCGAACATTACGGGCGGCAGTGCCAATGACAGTGGCGACTATGCGCTGGCCTCCGGCAATCTGGTGCAGGTGGACGGTGGCACCGTTACAGGGCTGGTTTCTGGAGGGCATGCTTCTGCCCTGCAGAATGCCGATGCCGAACAGAATGTGGTGGCCATCAACGGGGGCAGCCTGAGCGGAACGGTTATCGCCGGCTGGAGCTACGCCACCAATGTGAGCGCCGTTTCCCGCAGGAACCTGGTGGTGGTGCAGGGCGGCACCATTACCGGCCCCCTGGTGGGGGGCTGGGCCAGTATCAGCAGCGGCGGGAAGGGGCAGGCCGAGGCGCTGGGCAATTCCGTGGTGCTGGGCGGCGGCTCCGTGACGGGGACGGTTATGGGCGGCGTGTACAGCGGTACGTCTGGCAGCGCCATGCACAATGGCGTGACCCTGCTGGCCGGGGCCGATGTGGCGCAGGCCACCCTGTACGGTGGCGCAGGAACAACGGCGAATGCGGACACTTCAGGGCTTGCCTTTACGCCTGTGCCCAATGCCGGCAGCGGCAATATGCTCAATGTGCTGGGCTGGCAGGGCAGCGTGCAAAATGTCGCCGGTTTCGAGCGCCTGAACATGATTCTGCCGCTGGGCGCCCGTTCCGGCGACACCATCATGACCATCACGGGGACCAATAGTACCCTGGCTGACACGACCTTCACCTTTTACGGAGGGCTGGGGGGCAGTGACCTCCAGGCCGGTGATCGTTTTGTGCTGTTGCAGGGTCCCGGGGTAACGGACGTGACCCTGGCGGACAATGGGCAGGTGCGCCAGGCGCACCATGGTTTCGGGGTGATCTTTGACGGAACGATAAGCAAGACATCTGGAGGCGATGCCTTGGAGCTCACGGTGGCGGACACCGGCCTCCGGCTCAATCCCCAGACACGTGCCCTGACCCTGCAGCGGGTGGCCGAGCTGGGCCTGTTACAGGCCGGGCAGGACCTGGTGGCCGGTATGGCCCTGCGTCAGGCCGAGGCTGCCGCGCGCCGGGCAGAGGGGCGGTGGGCCGCCTTTGCCGCCGTGCAGGGGGGCGCCGCCCGCTATGACGCGGGGGAAGACACGGGCTGGCAGGGCACGCAGCTTGTGGCCGGTCTGGCCCGCAGCTGGACGGGCGAGGCCGGTTTGCTGACGGCGGGTCTGTTTGCGGAATTTCTTCAGGCCGGGACCTTCACGGCCCACGGGGCGCTGCACTCGGACTTCGAGGGCGATGGCAGCGCCTGGGCTTCCGGGGGAGGCGTCATGGCACGCTGGCGCAGCCGGGCGGAAGGGGCCGCCGGCCTGAACGCCAGCGCCAGCCTGCGGGCCGGGCAGCTGCGTTCCACCTGGGAGAGCAGCCGGGATATCGGCATGCTGGGCGTGGCGGACTACGATGCCTGCGCGGCCTACTGGGGCGGCCATGCGGAGCTGGGCTTTGAGGCAGCGCCCATGGAAGATGTGCTGCTGGGGGTCTATGCCCGCTATGCCTATGCCCATCTGGACGACGCGGACGTGACCCTGCTCAATGACCGCTTTGCCCTTGATGCCCTGGACTCGCACCGCCTGCGCCTGGGCGTGCGGCTGGACTATGCCCTCACGGACTGGGTGAGTCCCTATGCCGATGCCGCCTGGGAGCACGAATTTGCCGGAACGGCCCGCGCCACCCTGCGAGACTATGACTGGAGCCTGTCTTCCTCATCTCTGCGGGGGGATTCGGCCGTGCTGGGGCTGGGGCTGGCCTTTGCGCCGGCATCCTGTCCGCTGCGGGTGGACGTGGGGCTGGAGGCGGCCACCGGCGTGCGGGACAGTCTTGTGGGGCATGCCCGCCTGATCTACGAATTCTGAGCAGGCCGGCGCCGGGGATTCGCTTGACAGAAGCCGGCATACCGGGTATGGTCCGCTGCTCTAGGCAGAATCGGCATGGTGCCGTCTGCTGCCCCGCATGGGGAACGTGTGAACTTTTTGGAGGAATTCATGCCTACTATCAACCAGCTCATCCGCATCGAGCGGACGCCGGAAGTGAAGCGCAAGAAGACCCCGGCCCTGCAGGCCTGCCCGCAGCGCCGCGGCGTGTGCACCCGTGTGTACACCACCACCCCGAAGAAGCCCAACTCCGCTCTTCGTAAGGTTGCTCGTGTGCGCCTGACCAACGGTATCGAAGTGACGGCCTACATCCCCGGTGAAGGCCACAACCTGCAGGAACACTCCGTGGTGCTCATCCGCGGCGGCCGTGTAAAGGACCTGCCCGGCGTGCGTTACCACATCGTGCGCGGTACCCTCGATACCTCCGGTGTGTCCGATCGTCGCAAGAGCCGTTCCAAGTACGGCGCCAAGCGTCCCAAGTAGTTTCTGTGCCGTTCGGCGTCTGCCATGCACCGCTCCCGGGCCGCGCGTCGCGCCGGAGCGTTGCGGGGCTGGTAACGCCGCCACCTATCTGTTCTCAAGGAGAATATCATGCCCCGTAAAGGTCCTGTCCCCAAGAGGGAAGTTCTGCCTGATCCGCTGTACAACAGCCGCCTGGTGACCAAGTTTGTCAACCGTCTCATGTATGACGGCAAGAAGGGCGCTGCCGAAAAGATTTTCTACAGCTCGCTGGACAACCTGGCCGAAAAGACCGGTGAAGATCCCATGCGCGCCTTTGAAAAGGCGCTGGAAAACGTCAAGCCCCACCTGGAAGTCAAGGCCCGCCGCGTGGGCGGCGCCACCTATCAGGTGCCCATGGAAGTGCGCCCCGAGCGTCAGGTTTCCCTGTCCATTCGCTGGCTCATCAACTATGCCCGCTCGCGCGGTGAGAAGGGCATGACCTCCAAGCTTTCCGCCGAACTGCTGGATGCCTACAACGGCCGCGGCGGCGCGGTGAAGAAGCGCGAAGACACGCACCGCATGGCCGAAGCCAACAAGGCTTTTGCCCATTACCGCTGGTAATCGCGCATCTGTTTTCACGTAGAGCACACCGCGCCCGCAAGGGCGCGGTGTTGATTCAAGCATCCAACAGCTTTTTTAGAGAGGAAATCCCGTGTCCCGCACCGTAGCCGTAGACAAACAGCGCAATATCGGCATCATGGCCCATATTGACGCAGGCAAAACCACCACCACCGAACGCATCCTTTTCTATACCGGCGTGTCGCACAAGCTCGGCGAAACCCACGACGGCGAATCCACCATGGACTGGATGGAGCAGGAACAGGAGCGCGGCATCACCATTACGTCCGCCGCCACCACCTGCTTCTGGAAGGACTGCCGCATCAACATCATCGACACCCCCGGCCACGTGGACTTCACCATTGAGGTGGAACGCTCCCTGCGCGTGCTGGACGGCGCCATCTGCGTGTTTGACGCCGTGGCCGGCGTGGAACCCCAGTCCGAAACCGTGTGGCGCCAGGCCGACCGCTACCATGTGCCCCGTATCTGCTTTGTGAACAAGATGGACCGCATCGGCGCCAATTTCTTCCGCTGCGTGTCCATGATTCACGAGCGCCTGGGCGCCAAGGCCGTGCCGCTTCAGCTGCCCATCGGCGCCGAAGACAAATTTGAAGGCGTGGTGGACCTCATCGAAGGCAAGGCCATCCGCTTCGACAAGGGATCCAAGGGGACGGAATTTTCCGTGGAAGATGTGCCCGCCGACATGCAGGCCCTGTTCGAGGAAAAGCGTCACGAGCTGCTGGAATCCGTGGCCGAGGAAGACGAAGCCCTGCTGGACAAGTACCTGGGTGGCGAGGACCTGACCGTGGACGAAATCCGCGGCTGCGTGCGCAAGGCCACCATTGCCCGCAATATCGTGCCCGTGTTCTGCGGCTCTGCCTTCCGCAATATCGGCGTGCAGCCCGTGCTGGACGCCGTGGTGGATTACCTGCCTTCGCCGGTGGACATTCCGCCCATGACCGGCCATGTGCCCGGCAAGGAAGACGAGCTGATCGAATGCCACTGCGATGACAAGGAGCCGCTGGCCGGCCTGGTCTTCAAGCTGTTCTCCGACCCCTTCATCGGGCATCTGTCCTTCTTCCGCATCTATTCCGGCTGCCTGGAATCCGGCACCAGCGTCTACAATGCCAATACCGGCAAGAAGGAACGCATCGGCCGTATTCTCAAGATGCACGCCAACAAGCGCGAAGACATCAAGTGGGCCGGCGCCGGCGACATCGTGGCCCTGGTGGGCCTCAAGAATGCCTCCACCGGCGATACGCTCTGCGATGAAAAGCGCGAGCTGATTCTTGAATCCCTCAACATTCCCGAGCCGGTCATCGAGGTGGCCATCGAACCCAAGACCAAGGCCGACCGCGATGCCCTGTCCGCCGCGCTCAACAAGCTGGCCAAGGAAGACCCGTCCTTCCGCGTCAAGGGCGACGAGGAAACCAACCAGACCCTCATCGCCGGCATGGGCGAACTGCATCTGGAAATCATCGTTGACCGCCTTACCCGCGAATTCAACGTCAACGCCAATGTGGGCAAGCCGCAGGTGGCCTACCGCGAAACCATTTCCAAGAATGCCAAGGTGGACATGAAGCACGCCAAGCAGTCCGGTGGTCGCGGCCAGTACGGTCACTGCGTTATCGAGGTGGAGCCGAATCCGGGCAAGGGCTACGAATTCATCAACTCCATCACCGGCGGCGTCATTCCCAAGGAATACATCCCGGCCATCGACAAGGGTATTCAGGATGCCATGAAGTCCGGCGTTCTGGCCGGTTTCCCCTGCGTGGACATCAAGGTCAACCTGGTCTTTGGTAGCTACCACGAAGTGGACTCCTCGGAACAGGCCTTCTATGTGGCCGGCTCCATGGCCATCAAGGAAGCCATGCGTCAGGCCGGTCCGGTCCTGCTGGAACCCATCATGGACGTGGAAGTGGTCACGCCCGAAGAATACCTGGGCGATGTCATGGGCGACCTCAACGGCCGCCGCGGCCGTGTGCAGAGCATGGAAGCCCGCGCCGGCGGCGCCCAGAGTGTGCGCGCCCAGGTGCCGCTGGCCTCCATGTTCGGCTATGCCACGGACCTGCGTTCCCGTACTCAGGGCCGCGCGACCTTCACCATGCAGTTCGATCATTACGAACGCGTGCCGCAGGCCATTGCCGACGAAATCCAGAAGAGCAAGAGCTAGCCGTGTCCAGCACACGGGCATAATCATGGGGCGGGACTCTGCATGGCGGATTCCCGCCCCGTGTGCATGAAGGGGGCACTATGAATACGGATCTTCCCCGGGGCTTCCGGGCAGGAACGGCCGCTGCCGGCTTCAAGGCGCCGGGCCGCACGGATGTGGGGCTTATTGTTTCCGACAGGACGGCCGCCATGGCTGCACTGTTTACTACCAATGCCTTCAAGGCGGCGCCCGTGCAGGTGAGCCAGGAAATTCTGGCTCAATACGGCACGGCCCGTGCGGTGCTGGCCAATTCCGGACAGGCCAATGCCTGCACCGGCAGCGAGGGGCTTGCCAATTGCCGTGAAACGCAGCGCCTGGTGGCCGAGGCCGTGGGCCTGGAGCCGCACGAAATCGTGCCCCTGTCCACAGGGGTCATCGGTGCGCAGCTCAAGATGGACCTCTGGCGGGCAGCCATTCCGGAACTGGCCAGAAGTCTGGGCAGTGATGATGCCGAGGCCTTTACCCGGGCCTTCATGACCACGGACGCCTTTCCCAAGTTTGTCACGCGCCAGGTGCATCTGTCCGGCGGGCTGGTGCGTCTGGCGGGCATGGCCAAGGGGGCGGGCATGATCTGTCCCAATATGGCCACCATGCTTTCCGTGGTGCTCACCGATGCGGCGGTAAGCCGCGAGGCCTGGCAGGGCATGTTTGCCCGTTCTGTGGAAAAGACCTTCAATCGTGTCAGCGTGGACGGGGACACCTCCACCAACGATACGGTGCTGGGCCTGGCCAACGGGGCATCGGGCGTGTCCGCGGCGTCGGAACAGGACGCCCGCCTGCTGGAAGATGCCCTGGCCGAGGTGCTGGGGCGGCTGGCCTATATGCTGGTCAAGGATGGCGAAGGCGCCACCAAGGTCATGCACATCAGCGTGTGCGGCGCGGCCAGTGATGCCGATGCCGAGCAGGTGGCCCGCACGGTGGCCCATTCGCAGCTTGTGAAGACCGCCATCTACGGGCAGGATGCCAACTGGGGCCGCATTGTGGCGGCTGTGGGCCGCAGCGGCGTGCCCATTGACCCCCAGGCCGTGCGCCTGACGCTCTGCGGCATCGAACGCTTCCGCGACGGACAGCCCGTCAATGATGATATGGAAGAGCAGCTTGCCGAGCTGCTCAAGGGCAAGGATATCGAGGTGGGTATCGAACTGGGCGACGGCCCGGGCGTCTATGCCGTGCATGCCTCGGACCTGAGCCACGATTATGTGAGCCTCAACGCGGACTACCGCTCGTAGACAACGGGCGGCGGCTCACGAGCTGATGCGCCTGCCGCGGGAAGGCCCCGGGGCAGGAATCGCACAGACTTTGCCTGCCAGCTTCTGCCGCAGGGGTCGCACTCGTGCGGCAGGCTGCCTGTTGCGGCGCTCTCGTCTTCCCCAACTCCCGTCCATGCGGCGGGAGTTTTTCTTTTCTGGGGGGCTGCGCGCCGGAGCAGGTATGCGGGACAGGGCGGCCGCTCACCACAAAGCGCGCTGCCCGCAGCGTGGCAACGCCATGCCGTCTTTTGCCTGGGGCACGTTTCCTGCCATGCCGATGCGCAGCGCGTTCGGTAGTCCTGCTGACCACGCCAGAAAATACCTGCGGCATTGCCCGTTTCGTACAGGGCTGTACCGCCGGGAACGGGCATTTGCTGTGAAAAAGAACTGCCCCAAAACGGCCTTTCCCGCAGGAAACGGGCCGTTCTGGGGCAATGGGCAATGCCGCAGGGAGGGGGGCCTCCCCGCGGTATTGTTTATTGTTTGGCTGGTTAGGGCTTGAGGCCCATCTTCTTCACGGCCTGCATGCCGCCCATGGAATTCATGAGATCGGTCACGCCGTTGCGGGCCAGCACCAGCAGGGTTTCGTAGGCGCGCAGACCGGTATTGCAGACCAGGGCCACCGGGCGGTCCTTGGGCACTTCATTGACGCGGGCGCGCACTTCTTCCAGGGGAATGGAGTGCCAGTCCGGGAACTGTTCCTGAATGGCCTTGCCGGCCTTGGCCGGGCGGGCATCGATGAAGAAGATATTGTTGTTGGCGCGGTCGTGCCAGAGCTTCATGAATTCGTCAGCCATAAGGGGCTTGAAGCGTCCGGCCAGCACATTGTCCGCCACATTGGCCACCGTATTGACCACATCCATGGCGCTGGCAAAGGGCGGGGCGTAGCACACTTCCAGATTGGAGATGTCTTCCACCGTGGGCTTGGCATACTGGAGCACACCGGCCACGGCGTCAATGCGGGCCTTGAGGGCATCGCCATCCACGCAGGCGCCCTGCAGGCCGAGCACGCGGCGGGTGGCCTTGTCCACCACCAGTTCCAGGCTCATGAGTTCCTTGTCGGGGTAGAAGTGGGCGCGGTCGGTCTGTTCCACGCTGACGGCCACGGCATCGAAGCCTTCTTTGCGGGCCTTGCCCACGGTCAGGCCCACCCCGCAGAAGGACAGGTCAAAGAGCTTCACGGCCCAGGTGCCCACAAAGCCGGGGAATTTGACCCTGCCGCCGGCCAGGTTGGTGCCGATGACGCGGCCCTGCCGGTTGGCCATGCTGCCCAGGGGCAGATAGCCCTGCTTGCCGGTGATGATATTGGGCAGGGCCACGCAGTCCCCGCCGGCATAGATGCAGGGATCGGAGGTCTGCATGTATTCGTTGACCACAATGGCGCCAAAGGGCGCCACATCCAGACCGGCATCCTTGGCCAGCTGGCCATTGGGCACAAAGCCGGCGGCAAAGATGACAAGCTGGGCCGGCAGCTCGCGCTTGTCGGTGATGACCCGGGTGACCTTGCCGTTTTCGCCTTCCAGGCGCACCACCTTTTCCCCGGTGTAGACGTCCGTGCCGTGGGCCTGGCAGTCCTGCACGGCCATATTGGCCATGTTGGGGGAGACCACGGTCAGAATCTGATCCAGCATTTCCACCACGGAAACCTTGATGCCCCACATATCGGCCAGCGCCACGGCCGCTTCCAGGCCGATGAAGCCGCCGCCCACCACCACGGCTTCCTTGACGGCGCCGCTTTCGCAGGCATGACGCATGGTCTCGGCCGCTTCCAGACGGGTAAGCGAAAAGACGTTGCCCAGGTCGTGCCCTTCCACGGGGGGAATGCGCGGCGTGGCGCCGGTGGCCAGCACCAGCTTGTCATAGGGCAGCTTTTCTTCAACGCCGGTCACCAGATTCCTGACCAGCAGGGTTTTGGCCTGACGGTCAATGGCCACGGCGCGAGTCTGGTTGCGCACATGCACTTCCTTCAGCGTTTCAAAGAACTGCGGATCGCGTACGGCATTGTAGGGGGTGGCGCGCAGCTCGTCCACATTGTTGATTTCGCCGGAGACATAGTAGGGGATGCCGCAGCCGCCATAGGAGATCTTGACGTTTTCGTCGATGATGGTCACGTCGGCATCAGGCATGAGCCGCTTGCAGCGGCAGGCCGCCTTGGGACCCAGGGCAACGCCGCCCACAACGAGAATTTTTTCAGCCATACGATTTCTCCCGAAGTGAAAGAGGGTTTGGGGGGATCAGTTCTGGGTGCTGCGCAGCTGGCGCGTATCGCCCACCCTGACCGTAATTCGTTCTCTGTCCATGTATTCCAGCAGCGCAATGAGGAACTTGCGGGACAGGCCCGTGATTTCCTTGAGGCCGGCCAGGTCGAGATTGTCGTGCGTCTCGAACCATTGGCGGGTTCTGCCGAGAATGTCGTTCAGGGCCTCGGCGCTGTAGTACAGGCCGTCGGCTACCCGCACCAGCGCCTTTTCTTCCACCAGCAGGCGCAGAACCGGGCCGGCTTCCTTGGGCGTGGTGCCCAGTTCTTCCAGCACGTCCTTGAGGTTGGGCGGGGTGATGCCGCCCCTGCGGTGCGCATCCAGCAGCTTTTCCCGCAGCTGGGCCTGTCCGCCGGCCAGGGAAACCTTGTGCGACGACAGGCGCAGCCCGTCCCCCTCGCTGCTCAGCAGGCCCTTTTTGATGGCCGTTTCCAGCACGCGCTGCACCAGGCGCGGCGGCAGCCCCTTGCTCCAGCCCGTGCACAGCGCTCCCTGGCTGAAGGCGGACTTGAGCGGCTCGCGGGCATGCAGATCAGCCGCACGGGCGCAGGCGGCCTGCATGAGCTGGTCAAAGGCGCCGGCATCAATCCACTGGAGGCTTTCGTTGTTCCAGCAGATGGCCTTGCCGCGCGAGGAAAGGGCCAGCAGCACCTTGTGCAGGCGGGAGGCCCCCAGACCGCTCATGACCTGCAGGGCCGCTTCGCTGCTGCCGGCGGTGCCGGCCAGTTCCAGCAGGGTCTGGACCAGTTCCAGGCCGGCATCCTTGGCCAGATGGGCCGGGCTGCCCAGCTCGTGCAGGCGGTTGCAGGCGTCCAGCTTGCGGGCGCGCTGCGGATCTCTGGCGCGCAGTTCCGGCGGCAGGGGGGCCACCAGCAGCCCCCCGGCAATGGTGCGCAGCGGGGAATAGGCGCGCAGCACACAGTGATCGCCGAATATGCCCACCAGGGGATGCGCAAAGCGCACCTCTGCCAGGCAGGCATCGCCGGGCGCCAGGCGATCGCGGTCAAAAAAGATGACCCGGGCCGCGCATTCCTGTGTGCCGTGATGAAAATGCACTTCCGTGCGCTGCCGCAGCGGACGCGGGGCCGACGGCAGGCAGGAAAGGCGCAGCAGCCAGCGCTGCGAGGGAAAGAGGGTGCCGGGGCGGCTGAGCACCTGACCGCGGTGCAGCACATCCGTATCCGGTCCCTGCAGGTTGACGGCGCAGCGCTGCCCGTGCAGCAGAACTTCGGCAGGTGCGCCGTGGCGTTGCAGGCCGCGGGCGCGGGCGGGGAGTCCTTCGGGCATGACTTCCAGCTCTTCCCCGCTTTCCAGACTGCCGGAAATGATGGTGCCCGTCACCACGGTGCCGTGCCCGCGCATGGTGAAAACGCGGTCAATGGGCAGACGGAAGACATCCGGCGTCTGGCGCGGCGGCAGCTTGGCCGCGCAGCGGAACACGTAGCGGCGCAGTTCCTCCACGCCCTGTCCGGTGCGGGAGGATACCGGAAAGATGGGCGCATCTTCCAGAAAGGTCCCCTTGAGAAAGGCGCGCACGTCCTCCTGCACCAGTTCCAGCCAGTCGGCATCCACCATGTCCACCTTGGTCAGGGCCACAAAGCCCCGCGTGATGCCCAGCAGGGTGCAGATATCCAGGTGTTCCCTGGTCTGCGGCATGACGCCTTCATCCGCGGCAATGACCAGCATAACAAAGTCCACACCGGCGGCACCGGCCACCATGTTGCGCACAAAGCGTTCGTGCCCGGGCACATCCACAATGCCCAGCCGCTCGCCGTCCGGCAGATCGGCCCAGGCAAAGCCCAGGTCTATGGTGATGCCGCGCCGTTTTTCCTCTTCCAGGCGGTCGCAGTCAATGCCGGTGAGGGCGCGTACCAGCGAGGTCTTGCCGTGGTCGATATGTCCGGCAGTTCCCAGAACAAGAGGCATGGAGGAACTCCTTCCCTGTGTACAGAGTGGCAAAAGTAATGGGGAATATACCCCGTTCCAAGGGCCATGGCAATAACGGGCCGTTGCTTGCCTGGCTGTGTATGGCGCGCCGTGGCAGCGCCGGAAACCGGGAAGAGGCGGCCGTTTTCCCCACGTGCGCACGCCTGGTCCCCGGGAAAGACCGGCACAGGCGGCGTCAGGCCAGGGCCTTCAGCCAGGCTTCGGTGGCGTCAATGAGCTTGCGGGGGGTGGAGGCCCCGGCGGTGAGACCCACGCGCCGGCGTCCGGCAAAATCTTCCGCACGCAGCTCCCCGGCCTGCTCGATGTGGAAGGTCTCCTTGCCGCACTGGGCGGAAAGGGAGGCCAGGCGGCGGGTATTGCCGCTTTGCCGGCCGCCCACCACCACCATGGCATCCACGGTGTGGGCAATGGCCAGGGCTTCCTGCTGGCGTTCGCGCGTGGCATCGCAGATGGTGGACAGCACCACCAGCTGGGGCAGACGCTCGCGCAGGGCCGCTTCAAGGTGCTCAAATTCTCCCCTGTCCTGGGTGGTCTGGGAGGCCAGCACATAGACACCGGCCGGATCGGGGGCCAGCGCGGCCAGTTCCTCGCGATTGCCGAAGACATGAGCCGGCCCGCAGGCATAGGAAAGCAGGCCGCGCACTTCGGGATGGTCCGCCTCGCCGAAAAGCAGCAGCGTGGCGCCCTGGGCCGTGGCATTGCGGATGGAAAGCTGGGCCTTCTTGACCCGGGGACAGGTGGCGTCCAGGACCTCGGCCCCACAGGCGCGCAGGGCCTCTTCCACGTCACGGGTGATGCCGTGGGCGCGGATGACAACCAGGTCCCCGGCGTGCAGGCCGTCGGGGCTGTCCACGCAGTGTACACCCAGGGCTTCGTAGTCCGCCAGCACCTGCGGATTGTGGATGATAGGCCCCAGCGTGCAAATGCGGCGGCCCCGGGCATCGGCAATGGCCTTGTCCAGCTTTTGCAGGGCCAGACTGACGCCCATGCAGAAACCGGCGGTCTTGGCGCGGATAATTTCCATGATATGTCCTTTTTCTTGCCCGTCCGGTGGCGGACGGCGGATGTATGATGGCTGGTTATAGACGGCCCCCGTGGGGACCGCAAGGGGCGGCTAGTGGCCGGGGGCGGCCGCTGCGGCTGCGGGCAGATGCTCGTCCAGCAGCCGGTCCAGATCGTCCCAGCTGGTGCACTGGCAGAGGGCGCGGCGCAGCGCCTTGGCGCCGGGCAGCTGTTTGACGTAGCGCGGTACCACGCTGCGCATCTTCCACAGGGCGGCCTGGCCGGAACAGAGCTGACGGCACAGGGTGATGTGCCGGTCTATGATGGCGCGCAGGCGCTCCGGCGTGTTTTCCGGCAGGGGACGGCCTGCCGCCAGCGCCCTGTGGGCCGCAAAGATGGCCGGATCGGCCAGAGCGCCCCGGGCGTACATGACGCCGCTTACCCCTGTCTGCTGCTGAACGCGCAGCCCGTCGGCCGCACTGAACAGATCGCCGCTGGCCAGCAGGGGGATGGACAGGCGCGGCGCCAGCCGGGCCAGCGCGGCATGGTCCGCCTCGCCGCCAAAGCCCTGCCGGGCCGTGCGCGGGTGCAGGGTCAGCCAGCCGGCCCCCGCATCCTCAAGACGCAGGGCCAGGTCAGTCCATACCGGGTGCTGGTCATCCAGCCCCAGGCGAAACTTGAAGCCCACATGCCCCGGTTCGGCGGCATGGATCATGGCGCGGGCCACCGTCAGGGCATGGTCCACATCTCCCAGCATGGCCGCCCCGGCTCTCTGCTTGAGCACCTTGGGCACCGAACAGCCCATGTTCAGGTCAAACCAGGCATATCCGGCCGCACGCAGCCGGGTGACCGCCTGTTCCAGAAAGCCGGCCTCTGCCCCGAAAAGCTGCACCACCAGCGGCTGGTCCTGGGGCAGGCTGCGCAGCAGCTCGCCCGTGCCTGCACTGTGATAGGCCAGGCCCTTGGCGCTGACCATTTCCGTAACGCAGACGGCGGCTCCGTACTCCCGGCAGAGCAGGCGAAAGGGCAGATCACTGTAGCCGGCCAGCGGGGCAAGCCATGGCAGGTCATGGCCGAAGGGCAGCCGGCGGGGCTGGCCTCCGGGCGGCAGCGGGCAGGGAGGAATGATGTCGGGTTGTGCGGCCATGTCAGTGTTTGTTCTTGTGATGGGTGTGAGGATGCCGCACATGGCGGCTGGCCAGCCGCTTGGAGGGGGGCAGCGTGGGCAGATAGGGGCACTGGTCGCGCTGCATGCGTTCAAAGGTGGCAAAGCCCAGGCGGAGACCGTCGGCAAAGGTGGGCGTGATGAAGCCCTTGCCCAGATAGCTCAGCAGGCCAGTGCGGCGCAGAATATTGTGCACATTGGTGCTGCCAACCACCAGAATGACCGGAATTTTCTGCTTGTGGCAGCGCTCCACAAATTGCTCCAGCGAATGGATGCCCGCGGCATCCAGCCAGAAGACCCGCGCCAGGTGCAGCACGATCACGCGCACGGGCTTGCTGGTTTCTTCATAGATGCGGCGCTCCAGCTCATGGATGGCGCCAAAGAACAGGGTGCCCTCGATGATGAAGACGCCCAGCTCGTCCGGCAGGGGGGCGGGAGCGTGCTGCATCATGGGATCATCAGCCTTGAGACGGAAAACCCGCGGATGTGCCAGCTTGAAGATGAAGAGAGTAAGCGACAGCAGCACCCCCAGCAGGATGGCCTGCTCCAGGGAAAGCAGCAGGGTGGCGGCAAAGGTGACGATGAGCACGATGCCGTCAATGCGCGTGGCGCTGAGGCACAGCCGGATGCCGGGCACATCCACCATGCGCACACAGACCGTCAGCAGCACGCCGCCCAGGGCTGGCATGGGCAGCCAGGTCATGAGTGGCGCAATAAGGTAGAGCATGGGCAGGGCCAGCATGCCGGAAAAGACCGTGGCCATGCGCGTGCTGGCGCCGGAGGTCACCACCAGGGCGCTGCGGGAAAAGGAACCGCAGCCCACGATGCTGGACGTGAAGCCGGCGGCAATATTGCCCAGGCCCTGTCCGATGAGTTCCTGGCTGCCGTCGAAACGGTCGCCCTTCATGCTGGCCAGCTGCTTGCCCGTGGACAGGGAGGTGACCATACCCATGAGCGCCAGCGCCAGGGCGGGCATGAAAAGATCGCGGTAGATGCTCAGGTCCATGGGCAGCACGGACAGGGGCGGCACCACGCTGGGGATGGCCCCCACCACGGGCACGCCCTTGTCTGCCGCGTCCATGAAATAGGCCACAATGCCCGACCCGGCCAGCGCCAGCAGGGTGGCCGGCAGCCGGCGGGAAAGACGCCGGAAGACCTCCACCAGCAGAATGCTGATGGCAGCAATGAGAATGCACCAGCCATTGGCCTCGCCCAGATGGCGGACAGCCGAAAAGACCTGGGGGAAAAAGCCTTCGGCATGGCTGCCGGGCAGCCCCAGCACGGTTTCCAGCTGGCTGGAGGCGATGAGCAGGGCGGTACCTGTGGCAAAGGCCTGCATGACGGACTGGGAAATGAAATTGGCCAGGTCTCCCAGGCGGGCAAGCCCCATGCAGACCTGGATGATGCCGCACAGCAGGGTGATGGCAAAGACGCAGGTCATCTGATAGGAGGGCGGCATGTCGGCAATGAGAACGCCCCCCACGGTGGTGCTGCCGATGGCCGAAAGCAGGACAATGGACGTGGCATTGGTGGGGCCGGCGGCCAGAAAGCGGCAGGACCCCCACAGGGCCGCCACCATGACCGGCAGCATGCAGGCATAGATGCCGTACTGCGGATGCACCCCGGCCATGAGGGCATAGGCCATGGCCTGCGGCACGGCCACCGGGGTCACGGTGAGGGCAGCCACCATGTCGCCGCGAAAGGCTTCCAGGGAATAGCCCTTGATGTCGGCCCAGAAGGGGAAAAGACGTGCTGTCAGACCTAGCTTCATGGCGTGCCCCGTGTGGATGCGTGGATAAGCCGGAAACGTCCGGATGCGACCTGCCGTGTCTTGCCCAGGGGATGTCTGCACGCGGCAGGAATATCCTCCGGGGAGACGGGGAGATGCCCCTATGCCACCTGCCATGTCTGGCTCGGAGAAGGTCTACCCTATCCTGCCCGGCAGTATGGGTCAATGGCGCGCGGCCAGCCGGCCGGAGAGGCGGCAGTCCTGAAAAAGCCCTTGAGAAGCGCCTGGAAAACACGTAGCATGCCTGCACGAAAAAAACAGTCGTCGGGCGCTGTCCCGACGCGAGGAGTAAACCCCTATGCGTATCCGCCTTCTTGCGGTTTCTCTGTTGCTGCTGAGCCTGCTGTGCGCGGCCTGCCAGCAGGGAGAGAACAAGACCGCTTCCGGTCCCCGTATCGCCGTTGTGGATGTTGTGCGCGTCATGCGTGACAGTGAACCCGGCAAGGCCGGCATCAAGTTTCTGGAAGGCATTCAGGCCGACATTCAGAAACAGCTGGACGATATTCAGGCCAAACTGGAAAAGGATCGCGAAAATCAGGCCTTGCAGCAGCAGTTGCAGACCGTGTACATGGCCGCCCAGCAGCGCATGGGCGCCGAACAGCAGAACGTGCTGAGCCAGTTGCAGAATGTGGTGCAGCGCACCATGGACGAATTCCGCAAGGCCCAGGGCTATGACGTGATCATGTCCGCCGAGACCATGGCGTCCTTTGATGCCAAGCTGGATGTGACCAATGGCGTCATCGAGGCCATGAACAGCCAGAAGATCACCTTTGTGCCCGTGGGCGACAAGGCCGCTACCCCTGCTGCCGTGCCCGCGCCCGCCGCAGAGGAAAGCGCGGCGCCTGCCGCTGCGGAACCCAAGGCCGATGCGGCTCCCGCCGCTGCGCCGGCGTCCGGCGCTGACGGCACGGGCGACGCCAAGTAAGGCGCGCTGCCTGGCGTATTCCGGGGACCCTGCCATGATGGCGGGGTCCCTTTTTTTGTGCCGTTGCGTACCATCTGGCAAAGGCTGCCGGCAGAATAGCGGTGAAGCGCGGTGTGCCGCACGGCCGGGCTGTCTGCCGCGGGCCTGCCGGTGTTTCGGGCTGGTTGCCGGAACCGGCTTGGAAGGGGCCTTGGGGAGCGGCCCTGTCAAGGGAACGGGATGGGGCAGGGCGGCGTCGTCTGGTCTGTGCCCGGGCCGGGGCAGGGAAGGCGCGCCCCTCTTTTCGGCTGTCTTTTTCGAACAGGCGTGGGACGGGAGGCGCCGTATCCTGGACGCAGGCGCATTCTGACGCAGGCGCAAAAAAGCGCCCCGTTCCAGGGAACGGGGCGCTGCTGTTTTTTCGGGGAGAGAAGCCTAGTAGGCGTGTTCGTCCTTGAGGTCCTCGCCCGTCACCGGATGCCGGAAGAGATGGTAGGTCCAGATCTGGTAGATGAGCACAATGGGTACCATGACCAGGGCCACACCCAGCATGATGGTGAGCGTCAGCTCGGTGGACGAGGCATTATAGGCCGTGAGGGTGGCCGCCGGATCCAGGGAGGAGATGATCATGCCGGGGAACATGCCGCTCACGCCAAAGAAGGTGACCCCCACAATGAAGAGGGCGCTGCTGCCCCAGGCCAGCCAGAGCTTGCCGGCAGAGAGCAGCACACGTGCGCCGATGAGGCCCACCAGGGCCACAAGGGGCAGGATGAAGAGCAGCGGATGGGCCAGATAGTTGTCAAAGAGGCGGGTGTACTTCCAGGTGAGTCCCAGGAAGACCAGGAGCAGCACCAGCATAATGGGCCAGAGCAGGGTGGCAGCGGCCACGGCCCGCAGCTGGAGGGCACCTTCGCTCTTGATGGCCAGCCAGAGCGCACCATGCAGCAGGAACATGACAAGGAAGAAGATGCCGCCGGCCAGGCCGTACAGGTTCAGCAGGGACAGCAGGCTGCCGTGGTAGACGCCTTCCGCATCCACGGGAATGCCCATGAACAGATTGGCAAAGGCCACGCCCAGCAGCACGCAGGGCACAAGGTTGGACACAAAGTGCACCACATCCCACAGGGCGCGCCAGGCGCGGCTTTCCACCTTGCCGCGAAACTCGAAGGAAACGGCGCGGAAGATGAGGGCAAAGAGCAGCAGCAGCAGCGGCGCGTACAGGGCGCTGAACATGGTGGCGTAGACCGTGGGGAAGGCGGCAAAGGTCACGCCGCCGGCGGAAATGAGCCAGACCTCGTTGCCGTCCCAGAAGGGACCGGCAGCATTGTACATGATGCGGCGGTTTTCCTCGTTGTTGCCCAGAAAGGGCAGCAGCGCGCCAAGGCCAAGGTCAAAGCCGTCCAGCACGAAATAGACGGCCCAGAGCAGCGCCCAGAGGATGAACCAGGTGATTTGCAGCGTTTCCAGCATGGCTTAGACCTCCTCGGGACCCTTGCAGGCATACTTGCGCAGCAGCCAGATGTCGATCAGCCCCAGCAGGGTGTAGACCGCGATGAAGCCGACCAGGGAAAAGAGCACATTGTCGGCCGGCACAGGCGAGACCGCGGCATCGGTGCGCATGAGATTATAGACGATCCAGGGCTGGCGTCCCATTTCTGCCACCAGCCAGCCAAAGGCAATGCTGAAATAGGGCAGGGGAATGGTCCAGACCAGGGCCTTCATGAGGCCGGAACAGGGCTGCTCGCGCTTGCGCTGCCAGGTGGCCGCGGCGGCCAGCAGCAGGAAGAGCGCCCCCAGGCCCACCATGATCCGGAAGCCCCAGAACACCGGCGTGACCGGCGGGCGGTCTTCCTTGGGGAAGTCCTTGAGGCCCTTTACTTCGGCGGCGCTGTCGCCATAGGCGATCCAGCTCATGAGGCCGGGAATGCCGATGGCTTCCACGCTGTTGGTTTCGTTTTCCTCATCGGGGAGCACCAGCATGTAGAAGGGAGCATTGCTGGTGGTTTCCCAGTGCGATTCCATGGCCGCCAGCTTGGCCGGCTGGAGCTGGGCCACGGTCTTGCCCTGCAGGTCGCCGCTGGCGCCCAGCAGAATGGCCATGATCAGGGTGAAGGGCGCCGCCATGCGGAAGGAGCGGCGGAAAAAGTCCTTATGGCTTCCGCGCAGCATGTGCCAGGCGGAAACCCCCAGAACAAAGAAGCCGGAAAGCAGCCAGGCCGAAATGATGGTGTGGGCAAACATGCCCCAGGCATAGGGATTGGTGACGACGGCCATGAAATCGACCAGTTCCGCGCGGCCGTTCTGAATGACATAGCCCAGCGGATTCTGCATGAAGCCGTTGGCCAGGATGATCCACAGGGCGGAAACATTGCCGGCAATGACCACCAGCCAGATGCTCAGCAGATGCAGCTTCTTGCCCACACGGTTCCAGCCGAAATGCCAGACAGCCAGGAAGGTGGATTCCAGGAAAAAGGCCACCGTGGCCTCGATGGCCAGCAGCGCGCCGAAGATGTCGCCCACATATTCCGAATAGCGGGACCAGTTGGTACCGAACTGGAATTCGAGGGTGATGCCCGTCACCACACCAAGGGTAAAGTTGATGATGAAGAGTTTGCCCCAGAACTTGGCATGCCTGCGCCAGACTTCGTCACCGGTTTTGACATACCGCGTTTCCATGAGGGCAATAAGCAGCGAAAGCCCCAGTGTCAGCGGTACAAAGATGAAGTGAAAAAATACGGCCACTGCAAATTGCAGCCGTGAAAGCAGTATAACGTCATCCATACAGCCGTCCTCCCGATGGTTCCCCCGGGATGTTCCGGGGATGGCAACACCGTGTTGCCGTTCCCTAGTATCCCGCACGGGGGGATAAATCAAGAGTAAATCCTGATAGTGCGCCTGCCCGCCCGCCGTCCGCCAGAGGGCAGCCGGTGCTGGGCCGTCTTGACGAACGGCACAGGGGTCTTATTTTGCAGATATTCCCGTTAGGAGGCGGCATTATGGCCGAAAACAGTGTTCAGGAACAGCAGTTCAAGGCTGAGGTGCGCAAGGTTCTGCGCATTCTCACCAATTCTCTCTATACCAATCGCGAAATCTTTCTGCGTGAACTCATTTCCAATGCGTCCGATGCGCTGGACAAGCTGCGCTTCCGCGAAAGCCGCGGCGAGGCGCCCCGTGTTTCCCTGCCGCTGGAGATTCATATAACCCTTGATGAAAACGCCCGTACCCTCACCATCACGGACAGCGGGCTGGGCATGACGGCAGGCGAGCTGGCCGAAAACCTGGGCACCATTGCCCGTTCCGGTTCCGAAGCCTTCCTGGCCGAGCTGGATGCGCAGGCCGCCCAAGGCGGCAGCCACGATGCGTCCAATATCATCGGGCGCTTCGGCGTGGGCTTCTATTCGGTGTTCATGGTGGCCGACAAGGTGGAGGTGACCTCCGTCCCTGCCTATGGCGATGATGTGCAGGCCCATGTCTGGACCAGTGACGGCCTGGGCACCTATACCGTGGCTCCCTGCGATGCCGGCGATTTGCAGCGCGGCACGCGCATTGTGGTGCACCTCAAGGAAGATGCCAAGGAATTTGCGGAAAAGTTCCGGGTGGAGTCGGTCATCCGGTCCCACTCGGCCTTTGTGCCCTTCCCCATCTTTGTGGGCGAGGACCGCGTCAATACCCAGCCCGCCCTCTGGCGCGAACCCAAGACCTCGGTGACGCGCGAGCAGTACAATGCCTTCTACACGCATCTGACCTATGACAGCAAGGCGCCGCTGGATGTGCTGCACATTGCGGTGGACGCGCCCGTGCAGTTCAATGCCCTGCTCTACATCCCCGACAGTGCGCAGGATGTCTTCGGCATGGAGCGCGATTACTGGGGGCTGGACCTGTACAGCCGCCGCGTGCTCATCCAGCACCGCAACAAGGAGCTGCTGCCCGAATATCTGGCCTTCCTCAAGGGTGTGGTGGATACGGAAGACCTGCCCCTCAATATCTCGCGCGAAACCCTTCAGGAAAATGTGGTGCTGCGCAAGATTCGCCAGACCATCGTCAAGCAGATGCTGGGACATCTGGAAAAGATGGCTGCCGAAGATGCGGAAAAGTACGCCGCATTCTGGAAACTGCACAGCCGGGTCTTCAAGCTGGGCTATCAGGACTTCCCCAACAGGGAACGCATCTCCGCCCTGCTGCGCTTCAATACCTCCTTCCATGAGGATGCCGCCGGTCTGTCCAGCCTGGATGAGTATATGAGCCGTGCTCCGGAAGGGCAGAAGACCATCTGGTACGTGACGGCACCCAATCGTGAGGCCGCCCGCCTCAGCCCCCATCTGGAACGCTTCCGCCGGAAGGGCATCGAGGTGCTCTTCCTCTACGAGCCGGTGGATGAATTTGTGATGGAAGGGCTGCACAGCTACAAGGACTGGGAATTCAAGGCCGCGGAAAATGCCGCCGATGATGCCCTGGACGCCTTTGCCGACAAGGCCGATGCCGACCGGCCCGCCGTGGCGCCGCTTTCCGGGGACGACAGCGCCAGCTTTGACAGCCTGCTGGCCCGCATGAAGGAAATTCTCGGCGATCGCGTGACGGACGTGCGCGTTTCCCACCGCCTGTCCGAAAGCCCGGCCGTACTGGTTTCGCCCGACGGCAGCATGACATCCAGCATGGAAAAGTTCCTGCGCGTCATGCAGAAGGACGATTCCCTGCCCGTCAAGGCGCTGGAAGTGAACCGCGATCATCCGCTGCTGCGCAGCCTGCTCAAGATGTTCAAGGCCGATGCCCAGGACAAGACCCTCACCAGCATGGTGGAATGTCTGTTTGATGCCTGCCTGCTCCAGGACGGCTATCTCAAGGATCCGCAGGCGCTGGCGGCCCGCAGCAATGCGCTGCTGGAACAGGCCGCGGCCTGGTATGGCGAGGTAAAACAGCTGTAAGGGGCGTGCCCGGCAGCCCGTCTGCCCGGCTTTGCCCGTTTCCGGCCTGTCCGGCGCCGTCGCATTCCCCGGAATGCGGCGGCGCCTTTTTGCCGCCTGGGGGCGGCTTTTTCTGGACAAGCGGCAGGCTTGCGGGCAAAGTGCCTCGTCTGGAGGATATGGTAATGCTTACGGCATTTTTTGCGGTTTTTCCGGTCTTTCTGATCATTGGTTTTGGCGTGCTGCTGCGGGCCAGGGACATCCTGCCCGACCAGACGGGCGGCATCCTGGGGCTGTATGTGCTCAAGCTGGCGCTGCCCCTGCTGCTGCTCCATGTGATGGCCCAGGCCGACCGCGGCACGCTGAATCATGCCGGCTTCTGGATCGGCGCCGTGGGAGCGCCCGTGATCTGCTATGTGCTGGGATATGTGAGCGACCGCCTGTTCTGCCGGCGCGGTATCTGCCCCGCGGTGACTTCGGCCCTGGGGTGCAGTGCCAGCAATACGGCCTTTGTGGGCCTGCCCATTGTGGAAAGCCTGCTGCCCGGCAATACGGAAGCGCTGGTGGTGGCGGGCCTCATGACGCTGACGCCCAATGTGGTCGTCATCATGGCCCAGGTGCGCTTTGACCTGCGGGTCAATGCCGTCAGCGCCAGCGACAGGTCGGGACATACCTGGGCACTGCTGCGCACCCTCATTCTGGGCAATCCCATCCTGCTGTCCACGGTCGGCGGCCTGGTGCTTGCGCTGAGCGGTCTGGGCCTGTGGCAGCCTCTGGACAGGGCCTGCTCCCTGGTGGGCTTTACGGCGGCCCCGTGCATGCTGGTGGCCCTGGGGCTGGACCTGGGAGAAAAGCTGCGCCTGGCCCTGAGCCGGGGCAGAGGGCATGCTCTGCTGTGGCAGTCCTGGCTTGTGAGCTGCAAGCTGCTGGTCTGCCCCCTCATCTGCTGGCTGATCATGAGCGCCCTGTCGGTGGATCCGCTCTGGCTGGGCGTGGCAGTGCTCACCAGCGGTACCGGCACGGCCCTCATGGCCTCGGTGCTGGCCCAGATTTATACCGCGGTTCCCGAAGAGTCGGCCCTGACAGTGGTGCTTTCCAACGGCATCAGCATGCTGACGCTCACGGCCATCATCTGGATATTGCAGGGACAGGGCTGCCTGTAGGTCCGTTTTTCCGGCAACAGAACACTACCAAAAAAGCCCGCCATACGGCGGGCCTTTTTTATGGCATGAAACTGGCAGAACAATGGCACTGCGGCCTGCGCCCACACGGCCATTCGCCCCGCGGGGGATACCCCCTCAAGCCTCCGGTCCATGGCTGTGCGCCGCTTTTGCGTCAGGGCGCACCTTGCCGGAGGCGTGTGCGGGATGCGGACGACGGGCGCGTCTGCCCTGTCCCGAGGCGTTTCTGCACCAGCATGGGACCGGCACAGGCACTGGCACAGGCACTGGCACGGGCCTAGGGCAGCGCGGCCGGGTTTTCATTGACCCAGTCCACCAGGGGAGCCATGCGCCGCAGCACAAAGGTACCGTCGCCGGCCGGTTCTGCCAGGTCGGCAAAGTCCCCTCCCACCACATAGATGCGCCAGTCCCCGCGGGGCAGGCGGTGGGCGGCCACTTCGGCATCCACATGGCGCCGGGCTGCCCGGGCCTCGCAGAACAGCGGAAAGTCGTGCATGAGCGGGTCCAGCACCACCTCGGCATCGCTGGCAATATCAATGATGTAATTGCCCGGCGCATAGGTATAGGCCGTGGTGCAGTTCTGGGGAAGCGGGGCGTCCTTTTGAGGAACACCCTCCTTGGCGGCACAGGCCGCAAGCAGCACACAGAGCAGGGGCAGCAGGAAAAGCGGACGGATCATGATGGCAGAGCCTCCTCCACACACGCGGCATCAGTTGTTGTACTGTCCGGTACGGCTCAGTTCCTGCAAGCGCTGGATACGATCCTCCAGGGGCGGATGCGTGCTGAACAGGCGCTCCATGCCGCTCCCGAAGAAGGGATTGACGATGAACATCTCTGCCGTGCTGGGATTGCCGTGCCGCATGGGAATCTGCCCGCTGGCACGCCCCAGCTGGTAGAGCGCGCCGGCCAGGGCCAGGGGCTGCCCGCAGAGGCGGGCACCGGTTTCATCGGCCAGATACTCGCGCGAGCGGGAAATGGCCATCTGGATGAGGCTGGCCGCCACAGGCGCCAGCAGGGCCAGGGCAAAGGTGGCCACGGGATTGCTGCCGCCCTCTTCATCGCGGTTGCCGCCGAAGATGGCGGTGAATTGCAGGATATTGGCCAGCGAAACGATGACAGACCCCATGACGCCGGCAATGGTCTGGATGAGGATGTCGCGGTTGAGGATATGGCCCACCTCATGGGCAAGGACGCCGCGCAGTTCCTCGGGCGAAAGCAGGCGCATGATACCCTCGGTCACGGCCACAACGGCATGTTCCGGATTACGGCCCGTGGCAAAGGCATTGGGCGCCTCTTCGGGAATGATGCAGACGCGGGGCTTGGGAATGCCGGCATTGCGCGCCAGCTCTTCCACCATGGTATGCAGATAGGGGGCCTCTTCGGGGCGCAGTTCACGGGCATTGTACATGCGCAGCACAATGGAATCCGAAAACCAGTAGCTGCCCACGTTCATGAGCAGGGCGAGGATAAGGGCAATGATGATGCCCGTTCTGCCGCCGGCCAGGCCACCCAGCACAATGATGACGCCGGAAAGCAGGCCCAGCAGCAGGACGGTCTTGATCTGGCTGGTCATGAAGTCTCCTTTGCAAAAAGCCTCTCCACAGGGGAGGTAGGGTCTACTATAAGTACGGAAAAGCGGTCCGGCAAGCCGGGGAACGCGCCTTCACCGTGTGGTCCGCTGCCGGAAGCAGGGGGCGTCACGACCTGCCGGGAAGAACCGGCACTGCCCCGGCTCAGGCGCGCCGCTGGTGGGCCTCCAGCCAGAGGTGCAGGACCAGCAGGGTCCACAGGGGTTTGCGCATGTCCGCCCTGCCGCTGAAATGGGCTTCCATGAGGCGGCGCACGGCCTGCGGATTGAAGAGGCCGCGACGCCGCAGGGCTTCCTCGCCCAGCAGGTCTTCCAGCAGGGGCCGCATGCGTCCCCGCAGCCAGTCGGCCACGGGAATCTGGAAGCCGCGCTTGTTGCGGTGCAGGATTTCCGGGGGCAGCACGTCGGCAAAGGCCTTCTTGAGCAGATACTTGCGCCGGAAGCCGTGCAGCTTGTGCCGTATGGGCAGGCGGGCCACGAATTCGGCGGCATCCCGGTCCAGAAAGGGCGCGCGCACTTCCAGGGAATGCAGCATGGAGCAGCGGTCCACCTTGACCAGGATGTCATCCAGCATGAACTGCCGCACATAGACATGAAAGGCCCGTGCCAGCGGCGACGGCCCCTGCGGCCAGTGCTCGAACTGCTGGCGGGTGGGGGCAAAAAGGCAGTTTTCGTCCAGCAGCTCCGCCTGGGGACTGGCCAGCAGCTCCCGCTGCATGTCCGGGGTCAGGGCCGTCAGCATGGTCTGCACGCGCAGCCAGTCCGGGGCATGCGCGCCGCGCAGGAAGGTCTGCACGGCAAGGCGCGGATTGATGTAGCCGGAGGAAGACGGCAGCAGACGGCAGAGCGGCTCGATGACCCGCCGGCGCAGCGGGGCGGGCAGGGCATTGTACCAGGTGGCGATCTTGTAGCCGATATAATGCTCGTAGCCGGCCCAGAGTTCGTCGGCGCCGTCTCCGCCCAGGGCCACGGTGACCTTTTCGCGAGTAACGCCCGACAGCAGCCAGGTCGGCGCCACCGAGGCATCGGCCATGGGCACGTCCATCCGGCTGATGATCTGCGGCAGATGTTCCGCGCATTCCTCGGCGGAGAGGATGCGCTCGTGATGCTCCGTCTGCCAGCGGCGGGCCACGATGCGCGCGTAGCGGCTTTCGTCGTAGCTGGCCTCGGTAAAGCCGATGGAGAAGGTCTGCACGGGGCGGGAGGACTGCTGCGCCATGAGGCCGGCCACGATGGACGAGTCTATGCCGCCGGACAGAAAGACCCCCAGCGGCACGTCGCTGATCATGCGGCGCTTTACGGCGCGGGTCAGCAGGGCATGATAGGTTTCGCAGAGTTCCTCTTCGCTGCGCGGGTCATCTTCCCGGGGAAAGGGCATGTCCCAGTAGCGTTCTGTGCGCAGGTGCCCGTCCTGCACATCCAGAAAGAAGGACGGCGGCAGGGAGTGCACCTCGTCATAGAGGGTCTGCGGCGTGGGAACGTATTCATAGGCCAGGTAGCGCACCAGGGCCAGCGGCGACAGGGTGAGCCGCAGCTCCGGCAGCACGGCCAGGGCCGTCAGCTCCGAGGCAAAGTACAGGCAGCCGTCCTGCACCGTGTAGAAGAAGGGCTTCTTGCCGAAGCGGTCGCGGGCGCAGAACAGGCGCTTTTCCTGCACGTCCCAGAGGGCAAATGCGAACATGCCGTCAAAGCGGTCCAGGCAGGCCTCGCCCCAGGCCTGCCAGCCCGCGAGGATGATTTCCGTGTCCGAGGACGTGCGGAAGACATGGCCCTGTGCTTCCAGCTCGCGGCGCAGTTCCGGGAAGTTGTAGATTTCGCCATTGAAGGTCACATGATAGCGCCCGCTGGCGTCGTGCATGGGCTGCGCACCACCGGCAAGGTCGATGATGGACAGACGGCGGTGCCCCAGGCAGACGCCTTCATGGGACCAGATGCCCTGTCCGTCGGGACCGCGGTGGCGCATGGTTGCGCACATGGCCTCCACCTGTGCCGCACTGCGTGGGGACAGGGGAGCACCATGCAGATGGCAGATGCCCGCTATGCCGCACATGTCTTCTTCCTGTCGGTGTAGCGGGAGATGAAGAGCTGGGCCAGCAGATGGGCATTGCGCTGCGGGTCGAACATCTCCTTGGCCAGGCGGCGGCCGTTTTCGGCCATGCGCCGGCTTTCCTCGGGATGCTCGATGCACCACTGGATGGCGTCGGCCAGGGCTTCGGGGTCCTGCTGGGGAACGGCCAGGCCGGTTTCGCCGTGATGGATGACCTCGGGCAGGGCGTTGATGTCGGTGCTCACCACGGGCATGCCGTAGGACAGGGCCTCGATGACCGTATTGGGGATGCCGTCGCGGCGGCCGGAGGCGTGGATGACGCAGGGCGCCACAAAGATGTCATGGCTCATGAGCAGACGGGGCAGCTCGTTGTGGGAGACCAGGCCCGGCATCTGTACCCGGCCTTCCAGGCCCAGCTGCGAGCGCAGGGTTTCCAGGGCCCGGCTTTCCTTGCCCAGACCAAAGCGGCGGCCGCCGTCGCCGGCCAGCATGAGGGTAAAGTCTATCTGGCGGTCCCGCAGCAGGGCGCAGGCCTTGAGCAGCACGTCAAAGCCCTTGGTCACGTCAAAGCGCCCCAGGGCCAGCAGGCGCACCGGGGGCTGCATGCGCACGGGGCACTGACCTTCGGCCGGCAGGGTGAGACTGTTGTAGACCAGTTCGGTCTTGCCGCGGGCAACGCCTTCGGCAAAGGTTTCGATGCGTTCCTTGTCCGCGGCATTGTTGGCTCGCACGAAGAGGGCCTCGCGCAGCTTGTCGGCCAGATCGGGGTCCGCGGGCTGGAGATTGTCGCCGCGGGCCGAGGTGGCATAGGGCATGCCGGTAAGGGCCGAGGCCACCCGGGCGGCTGTGGCGGTGCCGCGCGGCCACGGGGCATAGATCATGTCCATGCCGTCTTCGCGCAGCAGCCGGGCCAGATGAATGCCCGCCAGAAAGGCCCAGAGGTTTTCTCCCAGCACTTCCAGGCTGCTCCAGCGGTGGAAGAGCACCTGCCGCAGCAGCCGGCCCAGGCGCCGGGGATGGCTGACGGCCTGGAGCAGCAGGTCCCGCAGTATGGCGGGCAGTGCCCGGAGGCCCAGGGTGTGAACCCGGTCGGCTGCGGCGTGCATTTCCGTGGAGCAGCAGGCAAGGTTGCGCCCGTACAGGCTGTAGACCTCAAGCGGCAGCTGTGTCCGCAGATTTTCTATTTCCCGGAAAATGAAGGGCTGGGTGAAAAGGGGGTACCAGAGCAGCAGGACGGCCACATGCGGCAGACCGGCCGGCAGGGGAGCGGTATGCTGTTCCGGCGCGAGGGCGGAAGAAGTCTGAGACATGGTATCTCCTGTGAATGGGTTAGGACGTGACGGGGGCGGAGCAGGTCCAGTCAGCCGAGGCATCCCCGGCAGGGGCAGGCGCGGTGTTTCCGTACTGCAGGACCAGTTCCTGCATGGTGACGTGGCGCACTTCTCCCAGACCGGACAGCCAGTCCACGTAGGCCGTGAGCCTGTGCAGCAGGGCGCGCACGGCAGGTTCATGGGGCAGATGGGGGGTGGCGCCGGGCATCATTTCGGAGGAATGCCAGGTGAGGGAAAGCACCCGGCCTCCCCGCCGCACAAAGGTCCTGGTCATGTGCTGCATGAGCCACAAGGGGTGCTGCACGGGCAGCAGGGCCAGGGCGCCCCACTGGTGAAAGCGCGCGCGCAGCCCCTGCTGCATACGGGCGGGCAGCAGGCTCATGCCCCGGTCCAGGCCCGGCACCAGCGGCGTCACGCTGAGCGGCACTTCCAGCAGCGCGCCGTGGGCTGTGCGCACGGTATAGGGCTGGCGGGGGGCATGAAAATGATCCGGCAGCGTGCGCAGCCCCTGGCGGTTGCAGGCCGGACCGTGCAGGGGGCGCACCGAAGCATCGCAGGTCAGGCCGGCCGCTGCCAGCAGGGGCCAGTGCTGCCTGTGCAGGTCCCAGCGCCCCATGCGGAAGGAACGCAGCGGCGCGCCCTGAAAGGTCTGCCCGGCCCGCAGCAGGCTTTCCAGCTTGGCCGCGAAACGGTCGCTGCTCAGGCTGGCGGCGGGCACGGCATGCAGGCTGACGCTGCCGTTGTCCAGGGGCGGCGTGTTCCAGTGATGCAGGTGCGCGGCAATTTCCGCCCCGTACCTGTCGCGAAGGTGCGCCAGCACGGCCAGGGACGGGCTATGGGTCAGGACGCTGTGGGCGCAGAAAAGCGTGGGGCGCACACCGCGTTCCAGCAGGGGGCGCAGGCGTGTCAGCTGCGCCGTATTGCTGACGGAGGGGGCTGTGCAGGCATAGGTGCCGCCAAAAAGCCCCTCTTCCTCCACATCAAGGCTGGTGGCCAGCCAGAGGATAGGGCGGCTCATGACCGGGAAGCATCTCCGCTGGTGGGCACTTTGCCGCCAAGGCTGAACCATTCTTCCGGCCGGGCGGCGTGCCAGTCGTTGTAGGCGCGCAGATAGAGGTCACGCAGCGCCTGGATATTGGCCTGACTGTCAAACATGTGCAGAACGCGCTGCCGGCCGTTTTCGGCCATGCGTCTGGCCGCATCCCGGTCGGCAAGCATGCGGCGCACGGCCGCGGCCAGGGCGGCCGGGTCCCGCTGCGGCACAAGCATCCCCGTTTCGCCGTCGATGATGACCTCGCGGATGCCGCAGACATCGGTAGCCACCACGGGCATGGCACAGGACAGGGCCTCCATGATCACATTGGGGATGCCGTCACGATCGCCATTGTCATGCACCACGCTGGGAACCACCAGCATATCGTGGCTGCGCATGAAGTCGAGGATATGATCATGGGGCACAAAGCCGGGCATGTCCACCACCTGTTCCAGACACAGACGCCGGCGCAGCGCCCGAAGGCGGAAGCGCCATTCGCC
This sequence comes from uncultured Desulfovibrio sp., assembly GCF_944324505.1. Classification (NCBI taxonomy): domain Bacteria; kingdom Pseudomonadati; phylum Thermodesulfobacteriota; class Desulfovibrionia; order Desulfovibrionales; family Desulfovibrionaceae; genus Desulfovibrio; species uncultured Desulfovibrio sp. Next base: position 25,608 of record NZ_CALUWO010000008.1, on the reverse strand, counting down.
ATCCCCCACCAGGGTCAGGCGGACGGGGAAGCCTTCCCGGCGCAGGCGGGCCATCATGGTAAGCAGTTCCACAAAGCCCTTGGTGCGGCAGAAGCGGCCCACGGCCAGCAGGCGATAGGGCGCGGCAAAGGGCATTTCGCAGGCCACGGGGCTGTTCAGGGTCAGGCCGTTGTAGATGCAGTGCACCTTGTCCTGCGCTTCCGGCGGGCAGAACTGGCGCAGATAATCCACATTGGCCATGTTGTTGGTGCGGATGAAGAGTGCATCCCGGGATTTTTCCCGGAGCAGGCCGTCCTGCGGGTAGATGTCGCCGGCGCGCCCCGTGAAGGCAAAGGGAATGCCCGTGAGGCGCGATGCCGTCCAGGCGGCGGTGGCCGGTCCGTTGCCCCATGCGGAGTGCAGCAGCTGCACCTTGTCGCGCATGGCCAGCTCGGCCAGCAGGAAGCCGGCCAGGAAGCACCAGATGTTTTCGCCCAGGGATTCCGCATTGCGCATGCGGCGGAGCAGGCCCTCGCGCATGAGCTTCCCTACCCCGCGGGGATTGCGGCTCAGGGCACGGAAAAAGGCGCTCAGAATGCGGAAGGTGGCAGACACGCCAAAGCGGACCACGGGCAGGTCCAGCTGTTTCATCTCATCGCTGCATCCCTTCAGCTTCTGACCATACATGGTGTAGACCCGGATGGGCAGGCCACAGGCCAGCAGGCGCTGAATTTCGCGGAAGATGAAGGTTTCGGACGAAAGCGGGAACCAGAGCAGCACATAGGCCGTCAGCGGCAGCTGCGGTGTTGTCGTGTCGGCAGCAGGGGCAGGGTCCGGCGCCACGGGGGCGGCGGGGGACTGATCGTCAGGGGCGAGGGGCGCCGTGGGCATGGCTTCTCCTGTGGGGGGGAGCGACGCAACGGGACGGCTGACTGCCGGAGCAGTGTCCTCCCTGCGCCGCGCGGTCCGCTGCCGGCACCCGGTCGGGGACGGAAGCGGGGCTGTGTGCAGCAGCGGCACGGGCGCTCCTGCCGGCGGCTGCGGGATGAATGGAAAAAGCCGGGTCTTGCGGCCCGGCCCGGACTGGACCTGTGCTGCCGGCGCACACGGGCCTGTGGACGCGGCAGCGGATAAAAAGGGCCGGGCACACAGCCCGGCCTCGGAATCATTCCATGTGTTCGTCGGCGTGCTCGCGCTTGTAGTTGCCGATGATCTCGCGTGCCCGGGGCAGCTCCTCGGCCACGGCATCCAGCGTGGTGCGGATATGGTCCTCGGTATGCGAGGCCGACAGGAAGAAACGCAGACGGGCCTCGCCTTCCTTCACGGCGGGGAAGGTGATGGGCATGACATAGAAGCCGCGCTTGAAGAGCAGGTTGGCCAGGAAACCGGCCATCATGGAGTCGCCCACCATGATGGGCACAATGGCATAGCCCTGCGCCGCGCCCGTATCCAGTCCCTTTTCCCGGGCATATTCAAGGAAGAACTGGCTGATGTGCTGCAACTTGTGCACCCGTTCAGGTTCGCGCAGCATGAGTTCCAGGGCCTTGTGGCAGGCCGCGGCCACGATGGGCGGCATGCCCACGCTGAAGACAAAGCCCGGCGAACCGTAGCGCAGAAAATCCACCAGTTCGTGGGTGCCGGCGATGAAGCCGCCGCAGCCGCACATGCTCTTGCTGAGGGTGCTCATCCACATATCCACTTCGCGGGCATCGATGCCGAAATATTCGTGTATGCCCCGTCCCGTCTCTCCCAGGACGCCGAAGGAGTGGGCCTCGTCCACCATCAGCATGCAGTCGTACTGTTTTTTCAGGCGGATGAGCCGGGGCAGGTCCGGGATGTTGCCGTCCATGCTGAACAGGCCCTCGGTCACGATGACGGCGCGCTTGTGGGCGGCCCGGTGCGCCTTGAGCAGGGTTTCCAGGGCGTCGCAGTCATTGTGCGCATAGGAATAGCGCTCCGCGCCGGAAAGGCGCGCCCCCTGCATGAGGGAATTGTGCGCCAGACCGTCATAGAAAATGGCGTCCCGCGGACCGAACATGAAGCCCAGCGTGGACACATTGGTGGCATGCCCGCTGACATAGGCTATGCAGTCCTCCACCCCGTACAGCTGGGCAATGGCCCGTTCCAGCTGACGATGCGGCGGACGCTCCCCGCCCACCAGCCGGCTGGCTCCGGCCGACGAACCGAAGAGGCGCGCGGCCGCAGTGACGGCTTCGGTAATTTCCGGGTGGGTATTGAGGTCAAGATAGTCGTAGGTGGAAAAGTTGATATATTCCTTGCCGTTGATCTGCGTGGTGGCCTTGGCCGCACGCTCGTGGCAAAGGAAGAGCGGGTTTTCCATCCCCATCTTGGCCCCCATTTCCACAAGGCGGGCAAACGAAAGTTTGGAGCGCATGCGGTTGAAGCCGCTGGCGGAACTTTCATGCGCGACAGCCTGGGATGTCTGCGGGTCTTTCATGCTGGCATATCCTCGGTAAGGGTCTGCGGGGCGCTTGGGAACAGACGGAGAACTGGCCCCTATGCAAAATTTCAATCGATGAAGCATACCTGATAAGGCGGCGTATGGCAAGCCATTACCCAGCGCCTCCGGCCTGTGGGGAATTCGGGAATCTATGGACAAGGCACCGGCTTTCCTCTACCATGAAAAAAGCCCACGTTCTGTTCTTTTTACCGCTCCGGATAGCATGGCCGTTCTTTCCTCTTCTCTTATTCTCTCCGATGTACTTGTCCTCGCCGACGGAGAGCTGCGCGATGCCGCTGCTCTGGCCTCTCGTCTGGCGGCCATGCTGGGGCCGCAGAACGCAGGGGAACAGCCCCGGGGCCGTTCTTTCCCCTGCCTGCTGCTGGCCTGTGTTCCCCCTGACCGTCAGGATGGCGTCCAGGCGTGTGCCGCGGCTCTCAACAGTGTCTGCGAGGCCTGCGGCCTGCCCCGGCCAGGGGAGGCCCGTCTGCTGGCAGCCGCTCTCGTGCCGCATGCCGTTTTTGCCGCCGCGGCGGCGGAGCTGGGACGCCTGGGCGCACGGCGCGCCCTGCTGCTCATGCCGCAGGAAGGAACGGCGCAGAACGGCAGCTGGGAACTCTGGCTGCTGGAACGCGGGCGGGATACGGCCCGTGCCGCCCGGCTGGCCCTGGTGCCGGAATGCCATGCGGACGGGGTGTTCTATGCCCGGCTGGATGAGGGAGAGCGCCTGTGGCGCATGGGGGCCACGGTACCGGGCTGGCGCGAGGAGCTGCTGGCCGCGGGGCGGGCGCCCCTTTCGCCGGAGGCCGGTGTGCGCGATATTGCCCTGCACGATCTGGGGCAGCGCGGGGTCTGGCTGGCGGAGGACCGTGCCGCACCGCCCCTGGCCGTCATGTGCTGCGGGCAGGGCGCCGTGTGGACGGGCATGGGCCGCCAGCTCTATGACCGCTTTCCTGCGGCGCGTGCCGCCATGGACCGCATTGCCGCCGTGGCTGACTGGGATGTGCTGTCGCTCATGGATGAGACCGACGAGGAAAAGATCGGTCTGACCCGCTGGCAGCAGCCCTATCTTTTTCTGCTGGAATATGCCCAGTGGAGCTATCTGGCCTCGCTGGGTCTGCGGCCCGCGCTGATCTGCGGGCACAGTCTGGGCGAACTCATTGCCCTGTGCCTGGCCGGGGTCTATGCGCCGGAGGTGGCCTGGTACATCCTGGACACGCGCGCGCAGCACATGTCCGAACTGGAAGCACGGGCCACGCGAGAAACGGCCATGATGGCCGTTCATGCGGAGGCCTCTGTCATCGATGAGGCCCGCGCCCGCTGGCCCTCGCTCTATGTCTCCAATTACAATACCCCCCTGCAACACATTGTCAGCGGCCCTCGCGACGTGCTCATGGAAGCCCGCAAGGCGCTGCGCAAACGTCGCATCCCGGCCATCATGCTCAATGTGAGCCTGGCCTTTCACCATCCCGGCATGCGCGTGCTGCGCGACATGTCCCTGCGCCGTCTCAATGCCCTGGCCATGCAGGCACCGCAGGTGCCCATGCTCAGCTGTGTGACCACAGGCTTTTATCCCCAGTCGCAGCCGGACATCTGCTCCTACATTGCGGACCTGGACGAAAATGCCGTGCGCTGGGTGGAGTGCGTGCGGCAGATGTGGCAGCGCGACGGTATCCGGCATTTTGTGGAACTGGGGCCGCAGGACACGCTCTGCGGTCTGGTGGCGGACATCGAGCCGCAGGCGCTGTGCCTGTCTGCCTCGCGCAAGGGGCGCGAGACCGAGGGCCTGCGTCAGACCTGTGCCCGCCTGTATGCACTGGGGCATCTTTCCCATCAGGCCGTCATGGCGCATGCCGCGCGCTGGCAGCTTCGGGGGGCGGTGGCAGAGGACCTGAGCCCACCGGCCGTGGCGGAAGCGGCACCGGCGACACCTCTGGGGCCGCTGGCCCGTCGGATCATGGAGCTGCTGGCCCAGACCGCCGGTGTGGACGTGGCGTCCGTGGGGCCGCAGACGGACCTGCGCTACGATCTTGCCCTGCGTTCCAGCCGTTTCCCGCTGCTGGTGCAGCAGCTGGCAGAGGTGCTGGGGCATGCCGTGAATTTCGAGGACCTCATGGGCGTCAGTACCGTGGGCGATCTGCTGGCTGCCGTGGGCCTGATGCCCCGTCACGGGGCGCCTGCCGCAGCGGCCGTACCGCTGCCCGCCGGCAGCCGGGAAGCGGCCGCCGCCCTGCACCAGCCGCCCTATCTGCGTTTTGTGGCCGGTGCCTCGTCGCGTCTGCACCGCCTGCCCTGGGATGCCTGCGCTGCCGGCCGGGGCTGGCAGCCCGGTGGCGCCGTGCTGGCCTGGGGGCGGGACGGCGCACGCCTGGCGGCCCTGCTGGGTGGTCTGGCGGCATTGGGGCAGGTGATCTGCGTGCCGGAGGACTGCCTGGAGGCCTGTGCGGTTTTGCGGCGGCTGGGCGGTGATATACGCTCTCTGGGATGTGCCGCGGCGGACCTCCTGCCTGCGGAGGCCGCTGCCGCGGAGACGGGCGACCATGCTGCCGTGGCAGCGTTGCGGGCAGCTCTTGCCACGGCCCTGCACACGGGATGCGCGGCCTCCCTGCCCGTGTCCGGCTGCCTGCTGGATCTTTCGACGGCAGACGATCAGGCTGCCCTGGGCCGCGTGGCCCGCACGGCGCTGCTGCCGCCGGAAGCCGCAGACGCCTGGCTGGTGCGCGTCTGGCAGCTGGATGCCGGGGATGCCCTGGCCATGGTGCAGGCTGTCCCGGCGGAAGTGGACGACAGGCTGCTGGACGTGGCGCTGGTTCCTGACGGCACGCCGCCCCTGCCGCGCGAATGGGGCGACATGCTGGCGCGCGAGCTGGCCCTGGGCACGGTGCCGCGTCTGCTCTGGGCGCGGGCGGCCTCGCTCTGCGGTCTGCTGCCCCTGTCCCGTGAGGAAGCCGACGGCCTGCCCCAGCCATGGCAGGAACGGCCCGAATCCTTCCCCGGCCTGTATGCTGCCTCCCTGCCGCTGCCGCCGCATTCCGGGCGGGATTTTCTGCTGTGCGGCGAGTTTTCGCGTTTTGCCGAACCTGCCCTGGCCGGACATGGCCGGGATACGGCCACGGGCTGGCCCTGGCTTCCCCTGAGCCGGGGACTGCGCAGGCTGCTGGACAGCGTGCGCCTGTATTTCCCCTGGTTGCGGGAGGCGGGGTTCTGTGATCTGCGTTTTGGCCCACCGCTGCTGCTGCCGCCCGGCGTGACGCGGGAATGCCGTCTGGATGTGCGTGCCCAGGCCTGGCTGCAACAGGATGGCGTCATGACGCGCATGTGCCGCTGCGGTCTGGAAGCCCTGGATCTCATGCCCAATGGCCGGCATATGGACCGTACCGTGCCGGTGGTGCAGGGCATGGCGCTCATGGGCTGTCGCCCATCGTGCGCCCCGGCGCTCTGGCCGGCCGGCGCAGACCCGGCGCACGGCGATGATGCGGCCGTGCTGGCCATGTACCGGCGGCGGGGGCTGGATGCCATGTGGCACTGGCTGGCCGGAGAACTGCCCCCCGGCGCCCCCTGTGAAGAGGGCGGCGACATGGCCGGACAGGGGCTGACGCGGCGCTTTGCCCTGCATATGCCGGGCATTGCCCCGAAGGACCTTTCCGGCTATACTGCCGCCCTGCAACTGGTGGACGCTGTGGAGCAGGCTGCTGTGACCCTGCTGGAAGAACGTCTTTCCCGCACGGCACAGGCGGATTCCCTGGCGGAATGGCGCCTGAGCGGTGTGGGCTTTCTGCGTTTCGGCCAGGGGGAAGGGCCGGTTGTGCCCCGGGTCCTGGAAATGCGCTGCGGCTGGCAGGATGCCCGCCTGCTGCGCTTTGATGCGCAGGTTCTTGATGCGGCGGGGTGTGTCCTGCTGACAGTGAATCAGATGGAATTTGAGCGGACGGCTGCGGCCCGGGAGGCTGCCTGTACATAACGGTACTGCCGCTGTCGGCAGGAACGGATCGGGGGAACGATGAATCGGATGTGGCAAATGGCTGTGGGCATGGTGCTGTGCCTGTCTCTGGGGCTGGGGGCCTGCGCCTCCAACAAGGCAGGCATCGGCGCGCCAGAGCTGCCCGCCAAGCACTGGCTGGAGGAGACGCCCGGCATCCCGGTGGACAAGAAGGACAAGCTGGATGCCGTGGTGGCCAATCTCTATGATCCCAGCAAGAAATTTTCCTTTGAAGACTGCGTGTATCTGACCATTCAGCAGTCTCCCCTGCTGGTGAACAGCGCCGTGGACCTGGAAATCCGGCGTGTGGCCCTTACCGATGCGGTCTGGAAGTATCTGCCGGAACCGCGTATGACCTTTACGCTCACCAACAACCTGACCCAGTTCAATTCCAATGAAGAGGACGTGCCCGGCGACTACGGCCGTCCCAAGCTGCGCGTGGGCTTCTATGCGGCCTTCCCCAATCCTGTGGCCACCTATTTCGAGCACCAGGTGCAGAAGCTCATGGTGAACATGGCCATTTCCACCCATCGCAAGGCCGTAGGCGAGGCCATCTACAAGATTGCCACCGCCTACCTGCGCCTGCATGCCCAGCGCATGGTGCGGGAAACCCAGAAGGAGCTGCCCGCCATTGCCAAGGAGCTGACGGCCTACTGGCGCCAGCTGGAAAGCGTGGACGGACGGCAGGGTGTGTCCCTCAATCTGGCCATGCAGCACGAAAAGGAAGTGGCCCTGCGCCTGGAACAGGCCCGGATGGAAGAGGTCATGCAGCTGACCAACCTCAAGATTCTGGCCGGTGTTGATCCGCAGCAGCGCCTGGACGTGGACTTGCAGCAGGCCCCTGCCATTCTGGCGGGCTTCGATGGCTACAGGCTCAAGTGGGAGGACCGCTGGGCACAGGGGGAAGATGACCTGCTGCTGCGCAGCCAGATCAAGCTGGCCGACTACAACATCATGGTGGCCTGGGCGGAATACGTGCCTGACCTCTCCCTGCAACTCAACAATTCGCCGCCGGCCGGCCAGTCTCAGCCCGTGGGGGGGACGGACGATACCTTCCTGCATCTGACCCTCGACTTCCCGCTCATCGACTGGGGGCGCCGCTATCGCGGCGTGCAGACGGCGCGCATGCAGAAGGCCCAGGCTTTCCATCAGCAGGCGCGCAAGCGCACGGAATATTCCAATACCTGGTTGCAGGCGGAACAGCGGGTTTCGCTGGCGGAAACCAACCGTCGTCTGGCCAAGAACCATTTCGAGACGGCGGAGATGCAGTATAAGGAAGCCCGAGTCTCCTTTGACAATGGCCTGGCCGAGCTGCCCGACGTGGCTACGCGCCAGGAAGAAATGATCCAGGCCCGGGTGTCGCTCATCAATGCCGAGCTGGAATATGAGCTGGCTACCCTGGAGTGGATGTATGTCTCCAACCTGTTGCAGGAGCGCTTCCTTGGCCAGCCTGCGGCGGAGGTACTGTAAATGCGCAACGTCCTTTTCCTTCTGCCGGTTCTGCTGGCACTGGTGCTGGTGCAGTCTGTTCAGGCTGCGGAAATTCGTCTTACGGGCAAGGTGGTGGCCACGGTAACCCGTCCGGTGGCGGTGCCCTTCAACGGCGTTGTGGACGAGGTGCTGGTGCAGCCTGGCGCTGCGGTGACGCGTGGGGCGCCCCTGGTGCGCTATCATCTGCAGGAAGAGGCGGCCCGCGTGTTGCAGCGCGAGGTCATTGTGGGGGCCGGTACCGAAAAGGAACGCGGCGAGATGCTGCACTTGCAGCAGGAACTGACCGATCTGTCGGCCCAGCGCAGCAAGGCCCGTCAGCTGGCGGCCTCCGGCCTGGGGTCCCATCAGGCCCTGTCCCGGCTGGAAGCCAATTGCGATGCCCTGAGCAAGCGCATCGAGCTGCTCAAGCTGAGCATCGACAAGAGCGAAAAGACCTTCCAGGCCCGCCTGCGCGAGCTGGAAGGCTATTTCGGCCAGCCCCTTGACCCGCAGCAGGAACTGCCGCAAAGCCTCATCCTCACGTCGCCCATTGACGGCTATGTCCTGTCGCTGGCGGCCGGTCTCAATCCCGGTTCCCTGCTGGCGGCCCAGTCCACCCCCATTCAGGTGGGGCAGATGGATCCGGTCATCATTACCGTGCCGGTCTACGAAAGCGATATCAACGACATTGGCGTCGGCGACAAGGCCATCATCCAGATTCCCTCCCTGGGTGACCGGGAGTTCGAGGCCTCGGTGAGCGAAATATCCTGGTCCTCGTCCGACATGAGTGTCTCGCAGCCTTCCTACTACTCTGTGGAGCTGACCGTGCCCAATCCCGAGCTTGAACTCAAGCCCGGCTTCAAGGCCATTGTCCGCTTCAGCAAGTAGGGCGGATGAAGCTCACCTCCCTTACCCGCCAGCTGGGCTACATTCTGGGCGCGCAATGGACGCGTGACCTGTCGTGGACCATCTTCACCATCCTGCTGGCCCGCTACAGCAAGGACATGATGGGCCAGCTGGCCACCGCCCTGGCGGCCGGCTATCTGGTGAAGACCGCGGCAGACGTGGGCCTCAACGATTTTCTGCTGTCGTCCTTTGCCCGGCGTGATGGCCGGCCCCTGGTCCTGCTGGGCGAGGTCACCTGGCTGAAAAGCGCCTTTCTGCTGCTGGCCCTGCTGGTAACGTGGGTGCTGGTGCTGCCGTATCCCCCGGAACAGCAGATCATCGTCCTGCTCATTGCCGCCGGTTTCGGTCTGGACGGGGTGACGGATTCCTTTTTTGCCCTCTGCCAGGCCCGCGGCCGGCAGGATGTGGAAATGCGCATCCGTGTGCCCTCTGCCCTGCTGGGCATAGGCTACGGCATTGTCTGCGTGCTGCTGCAACTGCCCATGCTGGCCATTGCCGCCTACAAACCCATCGAATCCATCAGCTGCGCCCTTTTTGCCGTCAGGGCACTGGGGCACAATCCCCTGCGCCGTCTGGGCTGGGAAGGTCTCAAGGATCTGGCCCGCAAGATGAAGAGCGGCATCATCTTTACGCTCATGGCCGGCTGCGCCATGTGCTACAACAAGATCAACGTCTTCTTTCTCAAGGCGCATGGTTCCGATGCGGCCGTGGGTGGCTACAGCGTGGCCTGGGAAACGGTGGAGGGCCTTTCCGTACTGGTTTCCAGCGCCCTGCTGGGCAAGGTTATTTTTCCGCTGCTGGCCCGCTACTGGCGCGAAAACCGGGACGCCTTCCGGCGTCTGGCCGGCCAGACGGCACGCTCGCTCTGGGCGGCCTCCCTGCCGGTCATTTTCCTCATCTGTGTGGAAAGTGACCGCTTTCTGCCCTTTGTCTACGGGCCGGGCTATGCCGATGCCTCCACGGCCCAGCGCCTGCTGACGCCCTGCCTGGCCACGGCCTTTCTGCACAATCTGGCGGCCTATGCCATGATCGGCATGCGCCGGCACAAGCTGCTGCTGGGTTTCTATCTGAGCGGACTGGTGGTCAATGTCATCTGCTGCCTGACCCTCATTCCGTGGCAGCCCCTGGAAGGGGCAGCCCTGACGCTGACCATCACCAAGGTCTGGGTGGCCATTCTTACGGTGGGGTATTTTCAGGCCGTGGCCCGGCCCATGTCCCTGCCGCAGTGGGGGCTTATGCTGCTGACCATTGCGCTGTCCGTGGGACTGTGGTGGGGACTTGGCCCGCTGGTACCGCGGGAAGTGGCCGAACTGGCCGGCCTGCTGCCTCTGCTGGCCCTGTTCTGGCGCTGGCGTCCGCCGCCGCCCTTTGAGCGCGAAACGCCGCCGGCTGCCCGGACATAGGGCACGGGCGCGTGGGCATCTGCCGGGCAGGCTGTTGCCGCGCGGGGAAGGCGATCCCGTGCGGGGCTGTCTGCAGCGATGCGCTGCGGGCGGAGCGGGGTAGTACACGAGGTGCTCTACGCAAAAAAAAACGCCGTGCACGGGCACGGCGGACATGACGCGGCGGGGGGAAGATTCGTTCTTCCCTTCGCCGTTTTCAGTGTGTCTGGTGCAGGCGCTGCTGCTGGGCCTTGAGCTGCCCGCAGGCTGCCTTGATGTCCTGTCCCTTGGATTTGCGGACAATGGCCGTGATGTGACGGTCCCAGAGCATTTTTTCAAAAGCCAGGACCCGCTCCGGCGTGGGGGCCTCGTAGGGGTCTCCCTCCGAGGGATTGTAGACAATGAGGTTGAGCTTGCCCTTGATGGCGCTGACCAGGCGGGCCAGCTCGCGGGCCTGCTCCGGACCATCGTTGACGCCGCCCAGCAGCAGATATTCAAAGGTGATGCGTTCCCGCGTCTTGAGGGGATAGGATTTGAGGGCCGCCAGCAGCTCGTCCAGGGGCCAGCGCGCGGCGCGCGGCATGATGCGCGCCCGCAGCTCCTGTGTGGGCGCATGCAGGGAGACGGCCAGAAAGGCCAGCCCGCTTTCGCCCAGCTCGCGCAGACCCTTTTGGATGCCGCAGGTGGATACCGTGATGCGGCGCGGCGAGAAATTGAGGCCCCTGTCGTCATTGAGGCTGCGCAGGGCGCGCATGACCTCATTCAGGTTGAGCAGGGGTTCGCCCATGCCCATGAAGACCAGGTTGCGCAGCACGGGCCAGTCCGGGCGCGTGTCGCCCAGATGGGCGCGCGCCACCAGAATCTGGCCCAGAATTTCCCCCATGGTCATATTGCGTTCAAAGCCCATGGTGCCGGTGCTGCAAAAGGTGCAGCCCATGGCGCAGCCCACCTGCGAGGAAAGGCACTGGGTCCAGCGGCGCACGCCATCGCGGGAGTCGGACGGAATGAGCACCGTTTCCACTTCGGCGCCATCGTCCAGCCGCAGCAGGAACTTGGTGGTGCCGTCGCGGCTTTCCTGCACGCGGGAAACCTCAGGCCAGCGGATTTCAGCGCATTGCGCCAGACGGGCACGGCAGGCCTTGGACACATTGGTCATTTCGTCAAAGCTGCGGGCCATGCGCTGCCACAGCCACTGCCAGACCTGGACAGCGCGGAAGCGGGGTTCGCCGCATTCCGCCTGCATCCAGTCCGTCAGCTCGGGAAGGGTGAAGTTGAGCAGGTTGACCATGCCTAGCAGCTCAGGCGGGTGGCATAGGCGCGCACAAAGCGGATGGCCGAAGCCGTATCGGTCACTTCGCCGGCAATCTGGGCCTGCAGCAGGGCTTCGCGGATGTCGCCCACCAGAGGACCGGGAGCCAGGTGGGTCTCGTTCATGATTTCATTGCCGTTGAGCAGCGGTTCCAGCATCTGTTCCGGGGTTTCGGCGCGCTCCAGATACTTCATATTGTGATTGAAGGAGGTGAAGTTGCCGTCGCGGGCCTGCACGTCAGCCCGGGCCATGGCAATGAGGCGGGGGTATTCGTCCAGCGCCTTGAAACGCCGGATGCCCCGGTCGGTCATCATGAAGTGAAAGCGCATGTGGTAGCGCACCAGATGGCAGAGCAGGTCAATATCCTCGGTGGTGAAATGCAGGCGGCGCAGTATCTTGCGCGTCACCTTGGCGCCCACGCGGTGGTGCTGGTAGAAGCTCATCTCCCCGTCGATGTTCTCGCCGGTGAAGAGTTTGCCCACGTCATGAAAGAGCATGGACAGGGTCCCCAGCCAGTCGTAGTGAAAGTCCTTTTCAGGGTAGAACTTCATGCAGGCCAGGGTATGCTCGAAAATGGATTCCTCTTCGCCGGTATTGTGGTTGCGCTCGCGGATGGCATTGAGGGAGGCCACTTCGGGAATGAGGCCCTGGAGAATCTGGGCATCGTAGAGCAGGCGCACAAAGCGGTACATGGCCGTGGGGGTCACCTGGCGCCATTCGTTCATGATGTCGGCGGCAGGCACATAGTCCAGCACGCGCGAGGCGCTGCGCACAATGGCCAGCCAGGTATTGGCCTCGATGGGCAGATCAAAATTGGCGGCAAAGCGCAGGGCACGGATGGCCAGCAGGTAGTTGCGGCGCAGGGTTTCGTCCGGCAGGCCGCAGAGACGGATGGGACCGGACTTGACTTCGGCAAAGCCGGCATAGATGTCCGTGTTTTCCGGCACGACACAGCCGGCAAGGCTCAGGTTCTGGCGGTCTTTGGGGTCCAGGCGGGCCACCATGGTGGGCGAGATGCGCATGAGGGACAATTCGGGATGACTGGCATCCTCCACCACCAGGGGGTAGAAGCGCAGGGTCACGCCCTCTTCCACCAGCTGGGCCAGCAGCGGTCCCTCGTCCACCCGGCTCAGGGCCGGAAAGAGCTTGGACAGAACGTCCACGTCCGGTTCGCAGGCGATATCCACAGCCGGGCTACCGCCCTTTTCCAGCAGCTGCTGTTGCAGGGGGGCGTTGATGACATGCGCATCGTAACCGTTGCGCAGCATGGTTTTACAGACGGATATGGCTACTTTGAGCGCCTCGTGCATGATAGTCTCCTGTTTGGGGCAGGCCGTGTGCAGCGGACCTGCGGCATGCGGGCAGGGGGTGCGGCTTTGCCCGCGCGCTCCAGTATACGCAAGATGCCGGCGGCCCGCAACGGAAATGCCCGGACAGCGCTGATGCTCAGGCCGGCAGGCATGAAAAAAGGCCCCGCGCCATGGCGCGGGGCCTCCTGAAGCCGCGGGATATCTGCTAGTCGCAGAAGTTGCCCACTTCCCTCTTCACGCTGAGGGCGATCTTCCACAGCAGGGAAAGGACCAGCGCGCCGATGGCGTAAACGCCGACGGCCACGGAAATTTCCATGCAGGTGGGAGCGTAGTCGGTGATGGTTTCAAACATATTGGGCGTGAAACCGCCGATGAGCAGGCCGAGGCCCTTGTCGATCCAGCTGGCAACCACCAGCATGACGAGCGCCAGGGGCAGCAGCGGCCCGGTGCGCCACGTCGGCGGAATGAGGATGATCAGGGAGCCGAAGGCCATGATGACGGCGGCCCACATCCAGCTGCTCACCCAGGTCAGATGCCCGGCGTGTCCGCCGAACAGGAAGGTGATGGGATGCTGGTGACCGGGAATGCCGGAATAGAAGGCCGTGAAGATTTCCAGCAGGTAGAAGAACACGTTGATGCACATGGCATACGTGATGATGGTGGTCAGGGTCTTGATGGCGTCGCGGCCGGGATCAAAGCCGGTGAGGCGGCGAACCACAAAGAGCAGCAGCAGCAGGATGGCGGGACCGGAGCAGAACGCCGAGGACAGAAAGCGGGCAGCCATGATGGCGGTGAGCCAGTAGTGGCGGCCGGGAATGCCGGCGTACAGGAAGGCGGTCACGGTGTGGATGGAGAAGGCCCAGATGATGGACAGGTAGATGAGGGGCTTGATCCACTTGGGCGGTTCCACATCCAGGCGCTCGGCTTCCAGGGTGACCCAGCCGATGATGGCATTGAGGGTCAGGTAGCCGATGAGCACCATCATGTCATAGAACATGATGGAATTGGGCGTGGGATGCAGCATGACGTTGAGCATGCGCTGGGGCTGGCCCAGGTCCACCACGATGAAGAGCGAGCACATGCACACGGCCGCAATGGCCATGAACTCACCAAAGATGATCATGCGCTTGAACTTCTTGTAGTGATGGAAGTAGGCGGGCAGCACGAGCATGACGGCCGAGGCCGCCACGCCCACGAAGTAGGTGAACTGCGAGATATACAGACCCCAGGAAACATCGCGGCTCATGCCGGTGATGGTGAGGCCCTGCTGCAGCTGCTGCAGGTAGACGAGACCGCAGGCCGCGATCACGCAGACCAGGAAGAGCAGCCACAGATAGAAGGTCTTTGGACCGGTAAGCACTTTTTCAAGCATAACCTGTTCTCCCTAGATGAGGTAGTACACGCCGGGCTGCGTGCCGAGGTTCGGCTTGCGGCGAATGCTGTAGTTTTCGGCCAGGGCGCGGCGCACATCGGAGTTGGGATCGTCCAGGTCACCGAAGAGAATGCGTCCCCCCGCCGCTTCCACGCAGGCAGGCATGAGACCCTGCGCCAGACGCTCGGCACAGAAGGTGCACTTTTCCACCACACCCTGCATGCGGGTGGGGAAGGTGGGATTGGGCATTTCCTTGGGCAGATGCTTGCGAGGATCCATGAAGTTGAAGGAACGGGCGCCAAAGGGGCAGCCGGCCATGCAGAAACGGCAGCCGATGCAGCGATGGTAGTCCATGGCCACAATGCCGTCTGCCATCTGATAGGTCGCCTGCGTGGGGCACACGCGCACACAGGGCGGATTGGTGCAGTGGTTGCACAGCAGCGGGAATATGCGGTCCTTGACCTTGGCGGTCAGGTGCTCGTTGAGATCATCCGGGAAGGCGTGATCAAAGGTGTCCAGCCAGAACCACTTGATTTCCTGGTGCCCCTTGATGCTCGGCACGTTGTGGGCCTTGTGGCAGGCTTCGATGAGCGGCGTGTAGTCGTCGGCGCTCTTGAAGGCGCGGGTGTCAATGACCATGGCCCAGCGCTTGGCATGCAGGGCGTTGGCTCCGCGCGTATAGCTGCTTCCGGGCATGATGGCGGCAGCCTGCGCATTGGACGAAAGCGCAGCCACACCACCGCTCAGGGCAAAGGCCGAAAGGCCTGCCACTTTAAGAAAGCTTCTTCTGCTCTTGTTCATTACTTCTTCCCCTCGGGAGCGATGTGGCAGGTCCAGCAGTAGGGATACACACTGTTGGAGATATGGCACTTTTCGCAGAAACCCGCATAGTCGTTATGGCACTTCAGGCAGGTATTCTGCAGGCTGATGGTCCATTCCTTGCCGGTGGACGACTTGTAGACGCGATTTTCGTTGCGCAGGGCCTGATCCCGCCACTGATTGAGGAGGTTCATGTGTTCGGCGCGCATGTATTCCACCGGCTCCACACATTCCTTTTCGTTCTGGGGCAGGGTCACACCCGGACGCTTGTAGTCGTCCGCACCCAGGTTAAGCCAGAACGGCATGCTGAACAGCACCGCAAAGATCACGGCGCCGATAATGACTGCTTTGGAGTTGTACATCATGGATTAGTCCTCTTCATCAGGGTCCACATTGGGCAGGTCTTCCTGGCGCAGGTCCATGGTGCGCTTCTGTTCGCCCTTCATGACGAGGGCGTTGGCCACCAGTTCATGCAGGCCGCTGACCGTCACGCCCGGTGCCCAGTAGTTGGCAAGGGGCGTCAGGGTCGCGCGGTCGATGGCGCAGACGCAGGCCATATGATTCACATTGTACTTCTGCTGCACATAGCGCAGGGCGTTGCCGCGGGGCATGCCGGCGCGCATGCGCAGCTCCATGATTTCTTCGGTGTTCAGGCCGGAACCGGAGCCGCAGCAGAAGGTCTGCTCGCGGATGGTGTTTTCGGGCATTTCCACGAAGTTGTTGCACACCGCCTTGAGGATATAGCGGGGTTCCTCCAGCAGGCCCATGGCGCGGGCGGGGTTGCACGAGTCATGGAAGGTGGTGATGATGTGGTCGTTGCGGCTGGGATCCAGATTGAGCTTGTTGTGCTTGATGAGGTCAGCCGTGAACTCCGCAATGTGCACCATCTTGGTGGCAGCGGCGTTTTCAAAGCGGGTGCCGGTGATGGGCGAGGTGGGCACATCCATCATGCAGGACGGGGCCGGGCCGTTGTAGGTGGCCATGTACTGGTTGATGACGCGCCACATGTGGCCGCATTCGCCGCCCAGGATCCACTTGACCCCCAGGCGCTCGGCTTCGGCGTACATCTTGGCGTTCAGCTTCTTGGCCATGTTGAAGGACACGAAGGAACCGAAGTTGCCGCCTTCCGAGGCGTAGGTGGAGAAGGTGTAGTCCAGGTCCAGCTCATGGAAGAGCAGGAGGTAGCCCATGAACGTATAGATGCCGGGTTCGGCAAAGACGTCACCGGAGGGCGTGATGAAGAGGATTTCGTGACCCTTTTCGTTAAAGGGCGTCTTGGGACGGATGCCGGTGATGGTTTCGCAGTCATCGGCCAGCATTTCCACGATTTCCACAAAGGAATGGGGCTGGATGCCCAGGTGGTTGCCCGTGAAGGAGCAGTTTTTCACCGGGTCCATGATCCAGTGCGTGCCCAGGCCCACTTCATGCAGCAGTTCGCGCACGATGGCCGTGATTTCGGCCGTGTCGATACCGTAGGGGCAGAACAGGGAGCAGCGGCGGCATTCGGTGCACTGGTAGGCGTAGTAGAACAGCTCCTTGACCACGTTCTTGTCCCAGCCGCGGGCGCCGACGCGCTTGCCCAGCAGCTTGCCCACCATGGTGTAGTCGCGGCGGTACAGCGAGCGCAGCAGCTCGGCACGCAGCACGGGCATGTTCTTGGGATCGTTGGTGCCCAGGAAGAAGTGGCACTTGTCGGCACAGGCACCGCAGCGCACGCAGATGTCCATGAACAGCTTGAGGGAGCGGTGCTTCTGCAGGCGGTCCTCAAAGGCGTCGCACAGGATTTCTTCCCAGTTGTCGGGCAGGTTCCAGTCTTCGGCCGCGGGATCCCACTCATGCGGATGGGGCATGTGCAGGCGTTCCATGGTTTCGACCTTGGCCGGGTAGCAGAAGCTGCCCGGCGCAAATTCCGGCTTCACATCCAGCCAGCTGCCTGCGGGAAAGTCCTTGCGGCTGGCCATGAGTTCGTGTGGCGTAGGCAATTTTGCCATGATATAAACTCCTTACTCGGCGGCCTTTTCGGGTTGCTTTTCCAGCGGCAGGCCGGCTTCGGCCATGAATTCGCGGTATTCATCCTCGTACTCGGCATAGGTGAAGTACTGCTTCGGAGGATTCCAGGGGTTGATGTGGCGCACACGACGCGTATCGTTGGGCACATTGCGCGTGGGGCTGAAGAAAATGCCCGCCATGTGCATGAGCTTGGAGAAGGGGAAGTAGATGAGCAGCACGCTCACCAGCGTCAGGTGCACCACAAAGAGCGGCGGCAGGCCGGCCGCGCTGACAGGCGAAAGATGCACGAGGCCCATGGTGAAGACCTTGATGGAGGCCACGTCGGCCTTGTCAAAGTAGCGCAGGCACAGTCCCGTGGCCACGATGCCGATGAGCAGCAGCAGCGGGAAGTAGTCGTTGAGCAGCGAGATGTAGCGCACGCGTTCGTTGACCAGGCGGCGGGTCAGCAGGAAAAGCAGGGCCACCAGCAGCAGGCCGCCGCTCATGAAGAAGCGGGGCGCGCCGATCTGCATGATGCCGTCCAGGCTTTCGAAGAAGGTGATACAGGCCGGCACCGGATCCAGGAAGAAACGGAAGTGGCGGATGAACACCAGCAGGAAGCAGTAGTGGAACAGCAGGGCAAAAACCCACAGCCACTTGGACGAATAGTAGACAACGCGGGGACCCTTGTTGACGGAGTCATTCATGATGACTTCGGCATGGGTGTTGCGGAACAGGGAGCGGAACAGCAGCACTTCGAGCACCATGCGCACGATGGTCTGGCCCTTGGTGCTGGGGCAGTCCCACTTTTCCTGCTTGATGAAGTCCAGAGAGGCTTCCTGGCCGCCCGTCGTGGGGATACGGAACGGCACGGGCGATTTCGCCCAGTACACCATGCGTCTGATGACGCCCACAATAAAGATGGCAACCGCCACATAGGGCAGCAGCACGCTGAACAGGAAGCCCAGCCCACCGGCGGCTCCCGCCCAAGCGATGCACCCGATGAGCGCTACCATCACCAACGCTGCGATCATTCCCAACCTCGCTTGAAATGTGTTACCTTTTGCCCGAAACCGGGCTGCCGTCCACCGTCTGCGCCCAGCGCACGACCTGCGCATACTGGGTGCGTATTTCGGTGATGCGCGATTCGGCTAGCGTTTCGCGCGCCTCCGTGTACATATCAAAGGCCAGCAGCACAACGCTGTCCAGCCGTGATTCCGCATTGAGATAGGCGGTGATGCCCTTTTCGCCGCAGCAAAGCGGCAGGATATGCTCCCGCATGAGGGGCTTCATAAGCAGAAAAACGCCTATGGCCTGGCTGGGCGTCAGTTTCTGCACGGCCCGCAGGCGCACAAAGCGCTCGATGGCATGTTTCACCGTCTTGGGGTCGGTATCCTCGCCGGAAATGGCGTCAAAAAGGCGCCCGGCCGCCTCATGGGTCATATCGCCGACGGGATTGGTGAAGGGGTCTTTGCGCGTTCTCAAAAAGCCAGTTGTTTCAAGCGGATAAGTATTATATACCGCCTCGATCCACTGGTTGACCACGGTTTCTTTCTGTGAACGGAAGAGGTCCTGGATCTTCATGATGGCAATTTCACAAGCTAGAGTTAAAGGCGTTTAGATATACGAGACAAGCCGACAATACGTCAAGTCTCCTACCATTTTCATAAGAAACCCTTCATGCGCCTACTCCACGCAGGGCTTGCTGCCGCCGCACTGTCCGGCAATGGTGGCGTCAAAAAAGTTCTCGTCGGGGGCGCTGTAGCCGGGCCGGGGCGTCTGCCCGCCCACCACGGGTTCCGGCGGAACGGGCGGGCTTTCTCTGCGAGCCGGGCGGGGTTTGGGCGCCAGCATGGCCGGCAGGCCGCGATATTCGATGAAGGGCACCACCTGGGAACCGGACAGATAGACATGGGCCTTGTTGCGCAAGAGGCGCAGGCGCAGCCACAGCATGTCGGGCGAAAGGGCGGAGTAGTCGTCGGGCGAGACCTGCTGGGCGGCCTCGAAGGCCTCGATCATGCTCTTGCCCGCATCCAGGGCCGTGCGCATGGCCGCAACACGGTACAGATCGTCGGCCGTGTCGGCCACGGGGTAGAAGGCCACCTCGATGTGGCCGGAAAGCGCCTGCACCCCCTGCCGGCAGACCTTGCACGACGGGGAAAAGAACATGCGTACCGAAGGCTGCCCCAGGGTCATGTCGCTGATGGGCCACAGCGAGGCGGCCGAGCGCGCCGCGGCGCCGGCATTGATGACAAAGAGAATGCCCCAGACGAGGATCAGGAGCGAACGGCGGGGGGGGGCATTCTTATACTGTTGCGCAGCCAGGGCGTGCCGGAAGGCGGCGTAGACGCCGGCAAAGAACAGGGCAACCCCCAGACAGCTGACGCAGGGGGCCGTGGCGGCCATGAGCAGGAGCAGCAGCACGTCCCCGCACAGGGCCAGTCCGGCCAGCAGGCGCCCCAGGCGTGCCGCGCCGGCCAGGGCCAGCAGCGCCAGCACCACAAAGGTGGCGGCGCCGATCCACCACAGCGAGAGGCCGGCCACCGTGACATCCTGATACAGGCTGCATCCTTCGGTGATGCAGACGTTGACATCGTTGCCCAGGGCCGTCCACACGCAATAGGCCACCGCCAGCAGGGCCAGACCGCATGTTCCGGTCAATACGCCGTTGTGTTTCATGTTCCCGCCAAAACGAAAGACGACGCTGAAACAGCGCCGGTAATTTTGTTTTTCATAGGCCATTCCGGATGATTCGTAAAGTCTTCTCTTGCCTGGCGCTTTATGCTAAGGCCGGCATGTATGTCGCAAAGGCCGGGGAGGATACGGCATGTCGTTCAGCTTGCTCATCTTTGCGTACGCTGCCGTGGTGGTTTTTGCCGCGGGTATCGTCCGCGGGGCAACGGGGTTTGGCTTTTCCATGCTGGCCCTGGTCATGCTTACCTTTGTCCTGCCGCCGGCCCAGGTGGTTCCCCTGTTGCTCATCTGGGAGATGTTTGCCAGCGCCGGCCATGCGCCATTTGTCTGGCGCCAGTGCAACTGGCGTATCTGCGCGCTGCTGCTGGCGGGCATCATTCCGCTGACGCCCCTGGGCATGATGCTTTTGCTGCATCTTCCGACCCGGACCATGACCGTAGGCGTGAATGGCATTGTGCTGGCGCTGACCCTGCTGCTCATTTCCGGCCTCCGGCCCCGGCGCACGCTCGGTCCCTTGGGTATCATGGGTGTGGGAGCGCTGGCCGGTTTCATCAACGGCGCCTCGTCCAACGGCGGGCCGCCGGTGGTGCTCTTCATGATGATGTCCCTGCCGGCGGAAGCTGCGCGGGCAACGCTTATTGTGCTTTTTCTGGCCTTTGACATCCAGACGTCCTGCTTTTTTGTTTATTCTGGCCTCATGACCTGGCAGAGCGCCCTGGATGCGCTGGTGGTGCTGCCTTTCATGTGGCTGGGCATGTGGCTGGGCACCCGCTGGTTTCATCGGGTGGATGAGGCGCTTTTCAGGCGCTGCGTGATGTTCTTTTTGATGGTTGTGTCCGTTGTGGGCATGATCCGTGCCCTGATATAAGGAATCCGGCCGCCCGTGGGGGCGTCGTTAACAAGGAGTTCTGCTATGTATCGTTTTTTCGCCATGTCACTGTGCATGGCCTCCCTGCTGGCTTCCGGCTGCGGCGGCGGACCGTCTTCGGCACGTCTGCCTGACGGCACCGAAGGCTATTCGGTGAACTGCAACGGCATGGATAACGACTGGGCGCAGTGTTATAATGCCGCTGCCGACATGTGCGATGGCGGCAGGTATCAGATTCTGTCGCAGAACACGTCCGCCGTGGGCGACATTCCCATGCGCAACCTCATCATCAAGTGTCAGTAGGCCCTCCTTGCCACGCCGGGCTTGACCGCAGCCGCGGCCTGCGCATAAAGACAGGACTGCCTGTCCCTTCTCTTCCTCTGTATGACCAGCGAGGCCAATGTATATGACCGCACAGAATTATCGTTGTGGCTGGGTGGCACTCATGGGGCCGCCCAATGCGGGCAAGTCCACCCTGCTCAATGCCCTGCTGGGGCAGAAGGTGAGCATTGTCACGCCCAAGCCGCAGACTACCCGCAATCAGATCGTGGGCATTCATACCGATGCCTCGGCCCAGGCCATTTTCATGGATATGCCCGGCCTTTCGCAGGTGCGTGGCCGTCTGAGCAAGGCCATGCTGCAGGCTGTGTGGCAGAGCCTGCGCCAGGCGGATGTCATCATGCCTGTGCTGGATGCCCACCTGTATATCCGTCATCCTGAATTTCTGGAGCGTGATCTGGCCCCCGTGGCCGATGCCCTGGCCAATGAAACGCGCCCCATGATCGTGGTGGTCAACAAGGTGGACCTCTTTGCCGACAAAAGCCGCATGCTGCCGCTGCTGACCCGCCTCAGCGAAATGTGGCCCCATGCCGAAATTTTTCCCGTGTCGGCGCTCACCAAGGACGGCCTGCCTGACCTTCTGGCCCTGCTGTGCTCGCGTCTGCCCCAGCGGGAGGCCCAGTTTCCCGAAGATCAGATATCCACGGCGCCCGTGCGCTTCATGGCGGCGGAAATCATCCGCGAAAAGCTCTTTTTGCAGCTGCGCCAGGAGGTGCCCTACAGCATTGCTGTGGACATCGAGCAGTGGGAGGAGGATGCCGAGCGCGGGCAGACCATCATCCATGCCGTGATCTATGTTGCCCGTGCCATGCACAAGGGCATGGTCATCGGCAAGGGAGGGCAGGTGCTCAAGCAGGTGGGCACGGAAGCCCGCAAGGATATGGTGGAGCTGCTGGGCGGAAAGGTGCATCTGGAGCTGTGGGTCAAGGTGCGTGAAAACTGGACCGAAGACCCGGCACTTGTGCAGGAGCTGACACAGATGGGCGAGGTGATGCTGTCATGAGCGCAGAGGCTGTGCGCGCACGTTACGAGGCTGTTCTAGAGCGGCTGGACAAGGCTGTGGCCGATGCCGGCCGCCGGCGGGACGAGGTGACCCTGGTGGCGGTTTCCAAGCTGCATCCGGCGGAGGATGTGGCTGCCGTGGCTGCCGCCGGGCAGGTGGATTTTGGCGAAAACTACGTGCAGGAAGCCCTGCAAAAGCGGCAGGAACTGGCGGAAAACGCGGCCTGCGCCCATATCCGCTGGCATATGATCGGCCATGTGCAGAGCCGCAAGGCCACCCAGGTGGCCGGGGCCTTTGCCCTGGTGCATACGCTGGATTCACGCAAGCTGGCCGATGCCATGGAACGGCGCCTGGTGGCGCTGGACAGGCGTCAGCCCGTGCTTTTTGAAATCAACGTGGGCGACGAGCCGCAGAAATCCGGCATTGCGGCGGCGGATCTGCCGGAGCTGGCCGACTACGTTCTGGAGCAGTGTCCGCATCTGGAGGTGCAGGGCCTCATGTGTCTGCCGCCGGTCTTTGATGCCGGCGATGCGGCGCGGCCCTACTTTGCCCGCCTGCGCAACCTGCGCGACGACCTGCGCCAGCGTACCGGCCTGCCCCTGCCGCATCTTTCCATGGGTATGTCGGGAGATTTCCCCGGTGCCGTGAAGGAGGGCGCCACCATCGTGCGCATCGGGACGGATATTTTTGGCCCCCGTCCGCCCAAGCCCGCCCGGGACTGAGCCGTCCGGCAAGGCGTGGCGGGCAGACAGGAATGCAGGGATACGGCCTGCAACAAAAAAGCCCTTGGATAAGGGCTTTTTTGTTATGCGGCGCAGCGCAAAGTATTTTTCACGTATCGTGCGCGTAACGTCTTGCTGTATGCCTTGAGAAAAATTTTTTAGACATGCTGTATGAGACGAAAACGGCATCTGTATGGCATGATAGAACGCAGAGCAGTTTTAGAAACGGCATAGTAAATCCTGAAAAATGGCGCATGTCGTTTTCTATGTATTCTGTAATGTTTGTCTAGACTTTTTCTGCTCGCATCCTGCGGCGAAATGGGTATACTTGACAGTACCGCGACCTAGGCATGCAGACGGGCGGCGGCAAGTGCCATGAGCATGGCGCCGGCCTGGGCCACATTGAGGGAATCAAACTGGCGGGCCAGCGGAATGCGCAGCATGCGTGCACAGCGTTTGGCTACGCCGGGGCGCAGGCCCTTGTCC
The DNA here is from genome assembly GCF_944324505.1 of uncultured Desulfovibrio sp. Classification (NCBI taxonomy): domain Bacteria; kingdom Pseudomonadati; phylum Thermodesulfobacteriota; class Desulfovibrionia; order Desulfovibrionales; family Desulfovibrionaceae; genus Desulfovibrio; species uncultured Desulfovibrio sp. The sequence continues at coordinate 2,520 of NZ_CALUWO010000008.1, read as the reverse complement.
TCATTGCCCAGAACCAGCACGGCCGGCAGCTGCATGGCGTGGCAAAAGGCGTCATCATCCCGCGGGGAGCAGCCGGCCCCGTAAATGGTCAGACCGGCTTCTTCGGCACTGTCCAGGGCATGGGCCAGATTGGTCACGCGGGCCACGGGCAGCCGTTCCAGGGCGCCTGCGGCGGCGCGCCGGGCTGCCGGGCCGAGATAAGCGCTGTTATGCCGCGGCAGAAGGATGCCGGCGCCGCCTAGGGCGTAGAGACTGCGGCAGAGCGTGCCCACATTGCCGGGGTCCTGCATCTGATCCAGGGCCAGCAGCAGGGGCAGGGGAGCTTCCCGCACGGCGGCCAGCAGCTCGTCCAGCTGGCGGAATTCCGTGACGGCCAGGCGGGCAACGACGCCCTGATGATTGACCTCTGCCTGTCCCGCCTCGGCGGCTTCGCGGCAGAGCCGGTCCAGCGCGGCGGTGTCCACAAGGCTGTAGCGCACGCCGCCCTTGCGGCACAGGTCCTGCACCTGCAGGGCCTCCCGGCTGCGCAGGCCCTTGCGGCAAAAGACAAGATCAATGCGCTGCGGATCGCTCTGCAGCAGTTCAAGAACAGGTTTCAGGCCCGGCAGCAGCGGGGCGGACGTGGCAGCGTGCATGAAGAATCTCCGACAGGTTCGGGAAAGGGCGGCCAGGGGGCCGCGGGGATGATGCAGAGGCCTTTGTCTACGCAGCTTCTGCGGCAATGGCAAGCGCTTCGGGAGGAGTCTCATGGTGGACATGGTATGGTATGGAAAGAGGACCACGCGGTGGGGGCTTGTGTTCTGCCTTCTCTGTGCCAGCCTCATGCTGGCGGCATGTGGGTCAAAGCAGAGCGGTGGCAAGTCCGACATGCCGGCCCTGGTCATCCCGGAAAATGAAGATACCCAGCCCCTGACCCAGACAGAACTGGCTGCCCTCCAGAGCCGGGGACAGATTGACCGCAATGTGCCGGCATCGGCCATGCCGGCCGTCACCACCCAGTACCGGCACTTTCTGCACAAGGACCGGCGCACCATGGAAATTTTTGCTCAGCGTTCCGAACCCTATCTGGGCTATGCGCGCAAGGTCTTCCGTTCGCGGGGCATGCCCGAGGAGCTGGCTTATCTGGCCATTGTGGAAAGCGGCTATCGCACGGATGCCAGATCGCATGCCGGAGCGGCCGGCGCCTGGCAGTTCATGCCCTATACCGGCATGAAGTACGGCCTTACCCAGGACAAGTGGATGGATGAACGCCTGGACCCCTACAAGGCCACCGAAGCGGCTGCAGATTACCTCCAGAAGCTGTATGCCGATTTCCGCGACTGGCCCACGGCCATTGCGGCCTACAATGCCGGCGAAGGCAAGATGGGACGCGCCAAGAGCGGTACCGGGGCAGACAATTTTTATGAAGTGTGCGAGCGCAATATGCGTCTGGACGAAAAGGCCAGGCTGCGCCCCGAAACCGTGCAGTATGTGCCGCGCTTCATCGCCATCAGCAAGATCATGCGCAACCTGGGGCCGCTGGGCTTCCGTCCCATCAATCAGAATGCCGAACCGCAGGTGCAGCGCCTGACGGCCCGCCCCGGCACGGATCTGCGCGGCCTGAGCACGGCCTGCGGCATGGACTGGGAAACTTTCAAGGAATACAACCAACATCACCTCAAGACCATCTCGTCCACGGAGCGTTCCACCTTTGTGTATGTTCCCCGTATGCAGCAGCAGCGGGCCGTGGCCTATTTGCAACGCGCCGGAGGCCTCTATGCTGACTGGCACCAGGCGCGCGTTACCACCAGTGCGGACAGCTGGGACAAGATTTCCCGGCGCAGCGGCGTTTCCGTGGCCCAGCTCACGGCTGCCAACGGCGGCAAGTCCCGTATTCTGCGCGGGGATACCGTGCTTGTGCCGCGCCGCGTGGACATGAGCGAGCGGGCTGTGGCCCGTGTGGATGGCCGGCGCAGCCGTCAGAGCCGGGATTCGGGGACCAGGCAGCGTGCCCTTTCCGCGGAGTCCTGCCAGATGACCGCCGGCGGAACGCATGTGCTCCGCTCTGGCGAGACCCTGTATTCCGTGGCCCGGCAGTACGGCGTGCGCGTGGCGGATCTCCAGGAACTCAACGATATTGACAATCCCGGCCGTCTTTGTGTGGGGCAGCGTCTGCGCATTCCCGGCAAGGAGGGGGCGGAACAGGTGGCCAGCGCGCGCAAGAATCCCAGTGGCAGCATCGGCCGGCGCAGCCAGAAGGCCGGCCGGTCCACTTATACGGTGCAGGCCAATGATAATCTGTGGAGCATTGCCCGGCGCCACAATGTGAGCGTGGCCGATCTCAAGCGCTGGAATGAGGTGGATGAGCAGAATCTTCAGATCGGGGATACGCTGGTGGTTGGCCTGAAGTAAAAAAATGGCTTGACATTGTGTGGCATCCGGCGCATAAACGCACTTCGCGCCCGGGGGAAACGGCAAGTGACCTTCGGGAGGCATTGACAAACGAAGAGCGGAGCACCGTGGAGCGGGCCGGCCCGGGAA